>NZ_JBZNBU010000190.1:0-3255 GCF_058530065.1 Waterburya sp.
CGAGTCCGAAAGTAGGCTGTGTCATTCACCCTTAGAGCGATTTGACCAAAAGCTGAGAACAAGTAACCAGATAAGCCAGAGCGGGCTACAAGTTATTTGCAACTCTCAGCCAGAATCTCCTAAATTTAGTTTACCCAAGCGGTAGCGAGGCTAAACGCATTTAGGAGAGAGGCTCAATCTTTGGACAACCACCAAAAAAAGTTAATTGGTAGAAATTTCTAACGCACGAAGAAAGAGGATAAAGTGCTATTCGAGACACACGCTTCAAAAGGGATTAAATGGTTAAATGCCGTGATGATGATGGATAATCTCTTTGGTAGAAATTCCTGATGCAATCTTTGCTGCCAAACACATTGACACGTCAATAATGAATGCTGGTGCTGGTTTTGCGGTCTGATTTGCGGTACCAAATTACCAAAGCGACGAATTATCATAGGATACCGCAGTTTCCTGCGGCACCAGACCATGTTATGACGCGATGTATAAACGCTACTATCACATTCCCCAAAATAGGATAGTAAATTCTCAAACTCCTATGGTTGAAGGATTTTTGTATGTTCAGATACGTGTATTTTGTTCTGGATATTAGATGCTGAACATTGAAGACCACAATTTCGCAAACGAACTTTGTTCTGTAAACAAATACTAATGTAGAGCCTTACAATTGGGTAATAATTGGGTAAAATCTAATCTTGTCCAGCCAAGTTAGACCAAAAACCATTTTATTGAAAAACCCCGAAACGTATACGGGGTATATCTTCTATGGGCGAAGAGAGACTCGAACTCTCACGATTTCTCGCCACATTTTGAGTGTGGTGCGTCTACCAATTCCGCCACTCGCCCTTGAGTTGACTTACACAAGTATAGTATATGCAGGGCGATCGATACAAGATAATTTTCTGAAAAAGTTCTCCCTTGCCTAAATTAGGATCTAAGTCCTGGTCTAGCCATTGAGACCGACTGATATTTGTTTAGTTGACGCAACCAGAAACCACCGATCGCAGCCACAATTAAAGATATCCAACCCGTAAAAGATTGCAATAACAAAAATCCGCCGATCGCAAACATCGAACCAAAGAGTAAAAGACTTGCTGCCACCACCTTGAGTAAATCTTGAATTAAATTTTGCTTGGAAGTAATACCAGTACGCTCTCTTTGCCTCTGCCAACCGATTCCTCCTGGTCGAACTTTAGTATAAAATTCATCTAAAACGCGATCGCTTTCTGGAGGGGTCAGATACATAACCGCAATCCAAACTATAGCCGTCGTACCTGAAATAAATAAAAGCCTATAGCCAAAATCGGAGAATATATCGTTAAAACCAGGATAAATACTGGTAATTAGACCGATCGCAAAGCCACTAACCATTGCTGCCAATTCAGCAGCAGCGTTAATTCGCCACCAAAACCAACGTAAGATTAATACTAATCCTGGGCCAGTACCAATCGCAATTACTAAGCGAAAGACACTGGCGATGCTAGTAAATTTAAAAGCAGCGATCGCACCTAGAAACGTAACCAATACTGAAGCTATTCTGCCTACTGTCACTAATTCTGTTTGGGTGGCATTGGGTTTGATAAAGCGACGATAGAGGTCGTTAGTTAGATAAGATGCGCCCCAATTGATCGAAGTGGAAACCGTACTCATAAAGGCGGCAATTAAAGAAGTTACCACCAAACCTAGCATTACAGGGGGTAAAAACTCTAACATTAATTTAGGATAGGCTAATTCTTTATCTTCCAAGTCGGGATAAATTACTAATGCCACCAGAGCAACAACAATCCAAGGCCAAGTACGAATGCCATAATGGAGGATATTAAACAGCCAAGAAGACTTTTCTGCTTCCTTTTCGGTTTTAGCTGCTGCTAAACGTTGAATAAATTCTCCACCGCCATCGCTACGACGAAACGACCACCATTGCACGAATAAATAAGTGGAAAAAGTAGTAGCGGTAATTCCTGCTGCATCGCTCCAACCGAAGCTACCACTGCTAAATTGCACGGGAAAAAAAGATAGGACATCAATCTCGCTTATTTCTTGTACTTGAGGAATGAGTTGGTGAATTCCACCGACGTGGTTAACTGCGACTATCGCAACTACTATTGCACCCAATAATGCCAAGAAGAATTGAAAGAAATCTGTAGCTACGACTCCCCAAAGCCCAGAAAAGCCAGAATAAACTAAAACTAAAACGCTAACTCCTACGACACTCCAAATTTTAAGATTATCTCCTGGATTGAGTCCCAAACTTTGCCATAATTCCAAAGCATCTACGACTTTGACCATTGCCAGCATGGCGTAACCAATGCCAATACAGTTAATCGGCAAGGCGAAGAGAAAAGCTTTTGTTCCCCTTAAAACTGCTGCTGTTTTACCGCCATAACGCATTTCCGTTAATTCAGCATCGGTGACAATTTGCGATCGCCGCCAGAGACGAGAGAAGATATAAATTAAGATAACGTGGGAAATACCAAAACTCCACCATTCCCAATTACCTGCAATGCCCCGACTGGCTACTACCCCACAGATATATAAAGGGGTATCGATGGAGAAAGTGGTTGCTGCCATACTAGTACCAGCCAACCACCAAGGAAGAGATCTCCCCGATACGAAAAAGTCTTCCATACTTTGAGAGGCTTTACGAGAAAGAAAGATTCCCAAACCAATGGTGAGGACAAAATAAATAGCGACAATTAGCCAGTCAATGGGAGTCATGGATGGGATCTGCCTGTTTAAAATGACTCATTATAGTAGACTTTTAACAAAATCTCATCTCGATGGGATAGATTAGCTTTAAGAAGCTCTACCCACATGAATATCTCTTACCCTAACTGGGACGCAAGCATGAGTCATTTGAGCCACTTGCATCGGTTCGCCTTTACCGCACATATTCGTACCGCATTGGACTAATTCCGACTCTCCCCCGAGAGCGTCAACTTTATTCCAAAAGTCGGTAGTCATACTGTGGTAGGTGACGTTTTTCAGCATTCCCGTAATTTTGCCGTTTTTCACTTGCCAGAAAGCATCCCCTCCAAATTGGAAATTGCGTCGTTGTTGGTCGATGGAAAAACTACCAATGCCATCGATTAAAATACCATCTTCCGTATCGGCAATCATTTCTTCTAAAGTTGCTGTATGGCTATCTCCTGGTTTTCCTGGTTCTAAACCTAAATTGGGAATGCGTACCATTGGAATACTCGACCAACTGTCGGCATAAGCACTCCCATTACTACGATCTCGCCCCAATCTGTATGC
>NZ_JBZNBU010000191.1:0-17719 GCF_058530065.1 Waterburya sp.
ACAACTGATGGCTACTCATACTATCCAGGCTCTATATCTTCTTTTATAAATGATGAGTTAACTACAGAGAATATTCATCAGAGTTACTCTTATGTAGACAGAGAAAAAAGTAATTTTGTTTATATTGAAAATTTAATTAACGAGGAAAATTTTACAGATGAGTATTTGATTGGTTTCAATAATAATGAAAATCGTGATATTTCTGTAATTAATTTTGCAGAAGATACTCGTGAAAATAAAAGTAATACTACAAACGATTATACAAATTGGACATATGAACCAGATGCCTATTATCTTGATAGTATTGGTGGACAAGAATATGATGCTCAAATTAGTGGAAACCAAATAGTTTGGGCAAATACTGAAGGTCTATGGTTAACCGAAGTTAATTTTTCTACAGAACAACCACCAGATCCTACTCCCGATCCTGACAACAATAAAGAATATTTCTTTATTGACAAAGTTAGTCGGGTTAGAGAAGGCGATACATCAGTTGTAACATTAGGAAGAAAAGGAGATGTTAGCGAAGCAACAACTGTAGAAATTCAGTTACGAAATCCTTTTATCAATATTAATAAAGATGAGATATCTGAAGATAGAGATACGTTAGATAAAGTATCAAATTATGATAGGATATCTAAAATTTTAAATCTGCCAAGTAAGGGTTATCTGGCAAATCTACTAACTGGAATTATTTCAGGAGAAGTTGCTCAAAGAGAAGCGATATTAGAAAATTCAGTAGTAACTAACTCCGACTTTTTACTACTAACTCCAAACAACGATTTTACCAAATCTCAAAGTACCTTCCCTTTAGAAGTTACGTTTCCCCAAGGTAAAAGTGAAGCAACATTAGAAATAAGAACTACAGATGATGATGAAGTTGAATGTACCCATGGAACATTTTTAACATTACCAAATCAAGATCGTAACTTATTGATTATTCGAGATAACGACGATCCCGATGGTGCATATTGGACAAAAGAATTACTGAAATCCTTTGTTAGCAAAGATACTTTGACAAGCTTGGGAATTGCAGCGTTGGGTACTTTGTTAACTGGTGGTGCATTGGCTCCTGCACTTGTTACTACAGCTATTACAAGCGCAGGAAGTAGTATCTTCACTCAAATGCTAGCTTGTGCTAATGCCAGTATAAGTCTAGAGGATTACGGAGATTCTTTAGAAAATAGCCCTTCAACTCCAGTATCAAATCAATCACTTTCACTAACCGCAAACGACAATTCATTATCTGCAAGCAATTTGTCTTTAACAGCTAATTCTACTGATTCACTCGTTTCTCTAAGTAATGACTCTTCAGAAATTGAACTTCCTGTTAACTTTGTTCCAGAAATCAAAAATGATCATGGTGACTTCGTCGTTCAAACCGATGATAATCAATTATTTTTAGTCAAAGATTTTAGATCGGAAACAGAACCATTTGCTAGCGAGCTAATTGAACTAGATGGCGCTACAGATATCAATAATAACGGTCAGGTTACTGGCTTGGTTCTTAATGAGGAAGAAATTAATGCAGCTATTTGGGAAAACGGATCAGTTACTCCCATTGCAATCAACAATCAGAGTGCAGCCGTTGCTATTAATGATACAGGACAAATTATCATTAACTCTGTTAATGATGATGGATTAGCTCAAGCCTATTTATATGATTTAGCAGCAGAAAACTTTACCCCCATAACTAATATAGATAGTGCAACATCCATAGAAAATGGTGCTTATGTAGTTGATATCAATAATAATGGTCAAGTATTAGGCTATGGAGTAACTGCCGAAGGTAATTTAGAAGCTTTTATTTGGCAAGATAATTCTCTAGAATTTATAGGAACTCTAGGTGGTGTATTGAGTATTCCCATTGCCATTAATGATGCTGGGGATGTGATTGGTATTTCTGAAACATCTACTTCAGAACAGCTAACAGGATTTATTTATCAAGATGGCACAATTCATAATTTAGATGCTGGTCAAGGATTTATTACCTTACCACAAGCATTTAACGATAATGGAAATGTGGTAGGAATTTATGCCCCTATTGAAGGTGAACTCACCGAAACCAATCTTTCTGGAGCATTTTTATGGAGTGAAGGGGAATTTACTGACTTAGGAAGTTTAGGAGGCTCGGCTACTTTACCATTTGATATTAATAACCAGGGACAAATAATTGCTCTCTCTCAAAATGCTGATGAAGAAATAGAATCGGTTTTATGGGATGCAGGAAATCTAGAAGTATTAGAACAGGTAGCAGTTTCATTTGATGGGGATGGTAATACTGTTAATCTGATCAATCAAGTAGACGAAGCAGCAGATCTATCTCTAGTGCAAACCGCAAGTAGTGATTCTACAATAGCTGGAGAAGAGATAACTTATACCCTGACTATTACTAACAATGGGGCGCATAATGCTCAAGGAGTGCAACTTGCTTATACTCTTCCAGAAGGGGCAACTTTTATTTCTGCAAATATTAATCCAACAGAACAAAATGATAGCAATCTATCGTTCGATCTCGGAGATTTAGCCGACGAAGAAAGCACTACTTTAGAGATCGCTATTAATGTTTCTTCTGTAGTGGAAGAAAGTTTTGGCAATGTTGAAATTATCAGTAACACCTACGATCCTTATAAAGATAACAACTTAATATCTTTAAGTACAAATATTACTGATGTAGATGGTCAAGCAATTCCCGAAATTTCAATTAATGATGCTTCTCTAACTGAAGGGAATGATGACAATAGCAATTTAACTTTTACCGTCACTCTCTCTACCATCAGCAATGAAACCATTACTGTTAATTACGCTACTGCTGATGATAGTGCAGTTGCAGGAGAAGACTATACTGCTATTAACGGTACTTTAGAATTTGCTCCAGGAGAAACTGAACAAACCATCACAATCCCAATCCTGAATGACGATCGCTTTGAAGCAGAAGAAAGTTTTATCCTTAACTTAACTAGTAGCGATAATTCAGCCTTGGCTGATACTCAAGTGAGGGGAATTATTACCAACGATTTAGTAGATCCTTTAGTTATTACCGAATCTAGTGGGTTAACTGGTAGTTTAAGCGATAGCGACGATTCTTATATCTATCAAAATCAAACTTACTACTACGACTTTTTTGCCCTTCCTGTAGATAGTACCATCGCATCAGGAGATATTGTCAAACTTCATCTAACTGCTGATGATTTCGATCCCATGGTAATGATTTTAGACGGGGAAGGTAATGTAATTTCTCACAATGATAATTACACAGAAGATAGTACCCATTCAGAATTAACTTTTGTTGTGGGTGAAACCCAATCTTTCTTTGTCTCTGTAGAAAGCAGAAATGCCAACCGCACGGGAGATTATAATCTCACTGTCGATACTATAGACACCGATCTTGGTAATCTTATTAGTTTAAACGATCGCTCTATTGGCAATATCGATCCCATTCAAGCCACAGATAGCATTGCTGGTAATTTAGAAGCAGGAGACTTGCGATCGCTAGATGGCGGAGAAACAAGTTTTACTGATGCTTATCTACTAATCGATCCCAATCCAGAAGACCAAATAGCAATAAGCTTGGAATCAGATTTTGATGGTGCAATTGTAGTTTATCAAATAGATAGCAACGGGGATTTAGCAACCGTCACATCTACTGGAAGTAGCGAAGCCTTTTCCTTTAATGTTGGTAGCGATCTAGACTATCTGGTTCTAGTAGAAAGTTTAAATGGAGACTCTAGGGGACTTGGTAACTATAACTTAACCACAGAAATTATCTAGATATCAATTACTCTTAGCTATTTATGCGATCGCTTTTCTTCAATCTAAGGAAATAAGGCGATCGCATTACCCTTCTATTTTTATTTATTTAGCCCTTTGCCACAAACGCTGAATTTCTCTTCTGGTGGGGTTATTTGGTGGAGGTAAAATTGTCCCTGGAGGATCGATCGCACTGCCTGGAATATTTTGCGACCAAGGACTATTGGCTACGGCTTGAAGATCGATATTGCCAATGACGGGACGAAAACCATAGCGCACGAATACTTTTTGCTGTTGGGGTTGAGTCATAAAATCTAGAAATTCTCTAGCTGCTTTAGCAGTAGGGCGATCGACATTACGACGAGCGATCGCAGCCGTAGCTACGGTTTCTATGGTCGGATTCAAATGGTAGATTTGGTAGGGCATTCCCTGGCTGATTTGAGCTTGTTGCCAGCGATATAGAGCAATACTTTCATAGACAGTCGCCACATCCCCATCATTAGCCCCGCGAGATATATATTCTTGTAATAAGATGTCTGTTGATCGCGCTGGTTGATATACAGAGCTTTTAATTAAAGAAAATAGTTCTTGGGCTTCAGGACTGTTTAATTCTCGATCTAAAGACTTTGACCAAAGATCTAAAGTTAATTGACCGCTATTAGAACGGGTAGGATCGGAGAGCTTCAGATCGAAACTCCCCCAATTGTCCCGTCCTCCCAATTGACTCCAATTAGACTGTTTCATGGCTTCAGTCAGCTTCTGCCAGCTAAAACGTTCGTCGGGGAACAAGATTTTTCCTCTTTCTTGCCAAGCAATACCCACTAGTCTGGTTTTAGCAATTGGTTGGGGAGTTTCATAAAAAGCCTCGCTATTTTCCTGGGCTTGATAGCGACTGCTCAATTCTTCTAGGATTTCTCCTTCTGCGGGGATTAAAATTGTCGGTTCAAAGTCATTTTGGCGATCGATATAGCGATTAACCATATCTTGAGAACCTTGGAATTTTAGATCGAGTTTTATTTGAGGATTCTGTTGCTGAAATTGTTGGGCTAACTCTTGCAATGGTTCTTGTAATTCCGTACCGCTAACAATAACCAAATTTTTAGTGATTCCTGGCAAGGGGGCAAAAGTTAAACCCAGAGCAACTAAAATAATTATGGTGGAGATAATTGTACGAGTGCGATTGGTCAATTTTAAACTACCTTGACTAAATATTAGCAACATGGGTGGGAATGATATAGAGAGAAGGAAGGGGAAGTATAGCGCGATCGCACAATTTTTGGACTATCGGCTCGATTTGACTTTTTTCTGTTTCGTTTAATGGTCGTGCCTTGTAAGCTGCTAGGACTAGCTGATGGGAAGAGAACCAAGCAGCAAAATTAACTATAGTTGCAATGGCAAAACCAACTAAAGCACCCCAAATATTACCAATGGCTAAATAGCTCATTATAATTAATATTATGGTTAACGAGCATAATAGACTTATGGTTTTGAGAATATTCATAATTCTATGATGACAAAATTTTCTGCATATTTAAGATAGTTGTTTTACGTTTCGATTAAATTAATAAATCTACATTTTCTTGAATATTTTTTAATTCTTCACTTAAATTAGATAGCTCGTTAAGATCTTCTAGATTATCCAAATTAGAAGTACGAATTTGATTTTGTAGTTGTTGTAAAACTCCTGCTGCGTCGATGATTTGGGTCGAAAGGGAGTAAATCTGGGCTTGTCTGGTATCTTCTCCCTGTCTGGCTAATGCTAAATTGCGCTCTAAACTCTTAACTAACTGTTCTAATTGCTGTTTGGCAACTCCAGAACTGGCACTTTGTTTGGCAGTTACTTTGGCTAATTGTCTTTGAATATCATTGGGTGACAGTAAAGAGTTTTCTCCTTGTAAATTATTAGTTATTTGTTCTATCTTGGTTGGTAATTCTTGAGCGCGATCGCATCCATATTGAATCGCAGTTAAGAGTTCTATTTGAGAAGCATTAATTAATAAGTTTTCTGATTCTCGCCGTAGATTCCTGGCTTGTTCTGCTAACAATTGAGACTGTTGTTTGAGATTATTAATCTCTCTTTTTAAAGCTACATTTTTAGGTGTTTGAGACTCTCTTAAAGATGCTCCTACTATGGCGACTGCGACTGCTACGGGTAACATTAAAATTTTGGGTAAGTTACCCATTCTTACTCCCATAACTAAAGCGATCGCACCGATTAAAACCGCAAGGGGATAGTGTAATGGATTGGCTAGTTTCATGGTTTGACAACTAATTAAAATTCTACTTGTAGGTCTGCCATCAACTGCGAGATAGTTTGAGGATCTCCTTGACGATAGTAACCGCCATTTAATTGGGCGATTTGTTTGAGAGCATCCGCATTAAATTGTCCCTGGTTGCCATAACCAACCGTAAAGAAAGCAATTCTCGACCCAGATTCAAAACCACTCTTTTGCAATTCTTGGGATAAATTATTTAAGCTAATTTTCGATCCTGAATCTTCACCATCGGTTAGTATTAACACTGCATTAATCGCATCCTCACGGAGATTTTGTTGCAACCAATTACGGGCGTATAAACTGCTGTCATAAAGTCGCGTACCGCCATCTGCTTTGAGCTTACTAACAAACTGAATTCCTTTATTTTTACCTTCCTTTGTACCGTCAATAATTACGGGTTCGTTAATCCTAGAGTTAAATGAAATTAGGGCAATTTTTTCTTTTGTACCTAAATTTTGGATGTAATTTAATAGAGTATTTTGGACGGAGGATAATTTTGTACCCTGCATCGAACCAGAAGTATCTACTACCACTACTACCTGAGAAGGTTTCTTAGCATATTGTTGCCAGCTTTCTAGCATTGCTGCCACTACTTCGGGCTGGGGCGGGCGATAAGATTCGTATTGAATATTGGCTTGTACCCCATAGTTAGGGGAAAATTTATTACCCAAAGCTACCCCAGGGATACCAGGGCGCAATCCCAGATCTACAGCAATTTGCTGGATTTCCGAGCGGCGCAAATACTCAATGATTTCTGTAGCAGCAGCCTTTTCCGTTTCATTTATCCAAGGAGCATTGGGCAGCATGGCTCGTATATTAGAACTAAAGGTTGCTTTAGGATATACTGCCTGATATTTAACCTGACTATCACTTGCTTGAGAATTAGCAGCAATCACTAAAGACTCATAAACAGAACCCACGGAAGCCCAAAATAGTCCATTTTCCTGCATCGATCGCGCTAAAGAACCTGTAGATTTGCCATAACGAGTAATTTTACTTTGGATCTTTTTGACTTTATCCTGATGTTGTTGAATATCTGCTATCGTCAGATTTTCGGGAGCTTTACCCGCCACCGCAGCAAATTGCGCTACTAAAGTTTGCAAGCCAGAATTGGAACGAGTTGGGGCAGTATGGACGTAATTAATCGGAATTGGCGGGGCATTGGCATCTAGTTGTTGGTGATTTTCTACTTCTACCAAAGCGGTATACAAGTCATCTACTTGGTTCAAACTTGCCGCTAATTCTTGACTGGTCATAAACACCATCGGACTGTATGCCAGCAGGGGAGAATCGGTCAGAGAAGGAATATAATTTTGTCCTGGAAATAATTTGTCTATCTGGTAAATTAACTGACTTTGGTAGATTTCCCCATCAACGGAAATCAAACTAGGAAATTCTGCTGCTTCCCGATCGATCGTTCCCTGTTGTAATTGTTCGGCTAAATCGATTGTTTCGTTAACTACGTCGCCGCTACCCTTGGCATCGCAAGTTAAATAGTAAGCCTCTCCATTATCTAGTTGGGGTTTAGTTCGATTTAAGCGTTCGGCTGCCTGTCGGCAAAACTCTGCTAGATCGCTACCGACAAGAAATTTAATTTCTGTACCTTTGAAGTTGCCAGGATTATTGGTATTAACTCGATTGTCCGAACCAAATTGTACTTGGCAGCCAGTCAAAAATAATAAGCCAGGTAAACATAGTTTTAAAACTATTGGAGATAAAGATAGAGATTTAAGAGCCATAAAATTTACTCTATTTTTAGAGATTACATAATCTAATTACATCTTAGTTATTACCGATCTACCAGTAGAGGCAAACTAATTTTGACTGTAGTTCCTTTTCCTAGTTCGCTGGTTAGCTGAATATCGCCACCATGAAGAGCCACAAATTTTTTGACGATTAATAATCCCAATCCAGTACCAGGAATGCGACGTACATTGCTAGCCCGTTGAAAAGGTTCGTATAGCTGTTTAAAATATTCTGGAGGAATGCCAATACCGCGATCGCTAATTTCTATACAAACAGTATCGGTCGAAAACTTGAGAGAAACTTTTACGTCTCCTCCTTCGGGAGAATATTTGATGGCATTAGACAATAAATTAGCTACGATCGATCGCATCAATTTTTCATCCAGGTTGACTCTAACTCCCTGTTGGGGACAATCAAAGCTAATCTGATATTTTTGCCCCGCACTTAGCTGGATTTCTTCAACACATTGACGGCAGAGTTTCTCCAAGCGCAAGGGTTGGGGATTAAATTCTAATTTGCCCGTTTCTGCCCGATTGATCGTTAAAATATCGTCGAGCAATTGCACCATATTTTTAACCGAATTTTGAATGCGACGGAGATTGCGCGATCGCTTGCTCGCATCTTGCCATACCCTAGAAGAGTTTTCCATTAACTGGGCTGCTGCCAATACCGTACTCAAAGGAGTGCGAAACTCGTGGGATGCCATCGAAAAAAAGCGGGTTTTGATTTCGCCAATTTCCTTTTCTCTTTCTAGTGCCAAACTAATTTCCGAAAGACGTTTGCGTTCGGTAATATCTCGCTGTACCGAGATCCAATGGGTATAAACTCCTTGTTTGTTGGCTACTGCCACGATACTAAATTCTACCCAAAATTCCGAGCCATCTTTACGATAGTTGATCGTTTCCACCGTCACGGGTTGCCAGTTAACTAAAGCTTGACGTACTTTAGCCAAAGCTTGACGGTTGGTTTTTTCTCCTTGCAGAATGCGGGGGGTTTTGCCAATTACTTCTTCGAGACTGTAGCCCGTAGCGCGAGTAAATGCCTCATTAACATAAATAATTTTGGGTCCAGGTTCGTCGATAGGTTGAGCTTCGGTAATCACAATCGCATCATTGGTATTCAGTACCACTGACTGCAACAAACGGACTTGTTCTGCTTGTTTTTTTTGCTCGCTAACATCTGCTACAACGACGACGATGCCGTTAATTTTCTCCTTGCTATCGATTAAAGGTGCAGCAGAAAAAACAATATCTATCTCCGAACCATCTTTTTTGCGCCTGCGGATTTCTAAACTAGGGGGTGTAATACCTTGAAGAATTTCTTGTTTGATCTTTTTGTACTGAGGTACTTCTTGAAGATCGATTACGGGATTGAGTTGACCGACAATTTCAGCTTCGCTCCAACCAAACATTCTTTCAGCGGCAGGATTCCATATCCTAACTCGTTCTGCTAAATCCAAGGTAAAAATAGCGCGAGGGGAAGCAGCAATCAAAGATTGCAGAGTATGATTGGTCAGTCTCAGGGCTTGTTCGGTACGCTGGCGTTCTTGAATTTCTGCTTTGAGTACTCGATTGGTAAGAGCTAATTCTTGAGTGCGCCGCTCGACTCTCTGTTCTAAATTAGCATTGAGTTGTTGCAGTTGAGCGTAAAGTTCTGATTGCTGAATGGCGATCGCTACCTGAGTAGCTAGTTGCTTCATTAATTCTACTTCTAGAGGCTGCCATTGCCTTGTTCCACGGCATTGATGGGCGACGAGCAAACCCCAAAGATAGGGACAGGTAATCTGATAAGCTTGAGATCGAGAGATATTTCTCGTCTCTTGAATTATGGGTACGACTAACTTAGCTTGAACTCCAAATTGTTTGACAAAGTCTACCAAACATTCTTCTACATCATCCCGTTCGATGTCGTTAATAGTACGACTCTTACCCCTAACATAGGCTTGATGGTATTGGCTGGGAAACACTTCTGCGGGGAATGTTTGTCCCAAAATAGCAGAATAAGGAGAAGTCACAGTTTCGGCGATCGCACTTCCCGTAGCATCTTCATGAATGCGATAAATTAAGACGCGATCGCAATCTAAAAATTCTCTAACTTCGGCAACGGTAGTATTTAAAACACGATCTAAGTTTAGAGATTGACGAATTTGTTGGGCAATTTGGTTAATTAGTCTTTCTCTTTCTCTTTGTTTTCTCAGATCTATCTCTACCTGGCGGCGACGCATTATTTCACGATAGATAAGATAGTAACAAAGGACGATTACAGTCAAGCCTGTACCTAAAATGATTGGGTAATGGTTAGTAGGCATGGGCGATATTTGAATGTCTTGATACTCATTTAAAATTATTTGACCGAGAAGATGGGGCAAAACCAACTAAGTACCTAAGCAGAATTAGTTACACATTTGGGAGACTGGGTGACTAGGAGGCTAGGAGATATTATCCCGCGAAGACGGGACTAGGAGAAGAAGGGATTAGGTGCTACTACCTACTACCTGCTACCTATCCTTCACTAGTCAATTAATTTGGCACGACTACTTATAAAAAAACAGGACTGTTTCATCGCCTACAGCCCTGGGGAGGAATCAAATTAAGTATTATTAAATAGCCATCTAAAGAGAAATCCAGCCAAAGGCAGAAAAGGCTACTGCTAGAGTTATTAAGCCGACTATTCCTGCACCAGCAAAAGTTAAGATTTTGGCAACCAATAGCACTTGACTTGGTGGTAAATAAGGCTGACTGCTAGCCCAAGGATAGTCTTTTTCCTCGTGAGCAAAATAGCCCATCTCTTCTAGTTTAGAACGACGATCCGCACCATAGCGGGGCATTCTAGCAAAAGGAGATTCCCCTAAAGTTCTTTGGGGAAGAATTCGTCTTCTTTGATAGGGAACAATATCATTGCCAAAGTTATTGATATATTCCTCACTGTTTAAAAGATCGTCAATCAAACCTTCCAATCCTTTAGTTGCTAAGACAATCGACCAGGCAAGTTTTTCGCGATCGCTATAAACATTACGCCCCAAAACTCGTTGAATGCACATTTCAACAAAGCGATAGTTATTATTAGGTTCGTAGTTGCGTCTCCTAAAAGTATTGGAAAGTAATAAACCCCGAATAAACTCTTTAACGGTAATTTGACCGCTTCGCAGTTGAGATTCCAAACATTTTTCCCGATTACTCGCTAAAATCTGCTGTTCGTTGAAAATTTGTCGGTATGCCGCCCAAATCAATTCTTGAATTTCCGAATCAGACAAAAGATTTTCCGCATTATAAATCCACGACTGTTCGTCGCCAGGAATTTCGTAGTTCGCAACTCGCTGATTTTGACTTGAAGGTGAATATTCTAATAGAGGAATTGCCATATTATGATTTTTTTAAAACTGAAAATTTATGGCAGTATTGAGCCAGATAAGGGCAGGATGATAAATACCTTACCTAGCAGTACTGTATTGAAGATTAATAGCTACAACCTATTAATCCCTATAGACTGAAGATTAACAAAGGGACAGCGAATAAAAGAGGGAATAAAGAGTAAAGAAATCGGAAAGTTTTGGCAAATTTTTACCGCACAATAGGAAAAGATTTTTATCGTAATTCTAAAAAACCTGAATTTTTCTTGTAAGTTAAAGCTAAATTCAAGACAAAATTCTGAGAAATTGGGAGATCGCCCGCTCGTGCGAATTCTTTTAGTTGAAGACGATTTTATTTTAGCAGAAACTCTAGCCGAGGCAATTACAGATCGTCGGTATGTTGTCGATGTTGCTAACGATGGAGAGTCGGCTTTGGATTGCTTGAATAGTCTGGACTATGACTTGATCTTACTAGATGTAATGCTTCCCGATTTTAATGGTATCGAACTATGTAAAAAATTGCGCTCGCTAGGCTATCAAACGCCCGTTCTGATGATTACAGCTTTAGATACGATTGGCGACAAAATTACGGGTTTAGATGCGGGGGCAGATGATTATATAGTTAAGCCTGTAGATTTAGGAGAATTATTCGCTCGCATTCGCGCTTTACTCAGGAGGGGTAATACTTGCACGCCACCAATCCTATCCTGGGGAAAATTGCAGTTTAACCCCAGCACCTACGAAGTTAGTTATGACGAGCAAACACTTTATTTGACTCCCAAAGAGTATTCTATTTTAGAATTATTAATCAGAAACGGCAGAAGAGTCCTCAGTCGTTCGGTAATTATCGATCGCATTTGGTCTTTAGACGCTCCCCCCGACGAAGACACAGTCAAGGTTCATATTAGGAGTTTGCGTCACAAGTTAAGAGAAGTAGGTGCTGCCAAAGATTTTATTGAAACTGTTAGAGGTGTGGGATACCGATTGATCAAAATCGAAGATTAGGGCGGATCTTTGATTAATTATTATGGTTGTGAGAATAATTTCCTTGGGTTAAAAAGGGATTGCACTCAAACCAGGGCAAAAACAATGAGATTGGTACTATTAGGGGGAACGGGATCGGGAAAAGGTACGCAGTCTAGTAAGATCTGCGATCGCTTCCATATTCCAAGCATTTCTACAGGAGAAATCTTGAGAAACGGTATTGCAGCGGATACGGATTTGGGCAAAGAAGCTAAAACCTATGTCGAGAAAGGAGAATTAGTTCCCGATAGTTTGATGATTCAATTCATCCAACAAAGATTGATTCAGCCCGATGTCAGTAATGGTTGGATCTTGGAAGGCTATCCCCGTACTGCTTTTCAGGCAGAAGAATTGGATTTTTTATTAAAAAAAATTAAGCAAAAACTAGATTGGGCGATTTATCTCCAAGTCAGCGAAGCAGTAATGACCCAAAGAGCTTTAACCAGAGGAATGAAAGACGATCGCATCGAAGTCATTGCCCGTCGTCTGGAAAACTTTCAAGAGTTTACTGTTCCCTTGCTCGAATATTACAGTTATTGCCAGCGATTGATTACGGTCAATGGCGAACAATCCCCCGATGCAGTGGAAGCAAAAATAATCTCTTTATTAACTTAAATCAAAATAGTAGCTGGCATTTTTATTAACCTTTTGTTAACCTTATTTTTATCTAATTGAGTGCTTCCCTCAAAAAATTAAATCCTAAATAGTTTATGGGGCTAGCATTTCAGCTATTAAATCATGAAGGAGACTAGGTTAAGTGCTTTCCCCTGTTAAAACTGTCGAAATTTTTCAGACATCCCCCAGCCCCAAAACTGTTGCCCCAGGAGAGATTATTTTTACTGATGGCGATTCAGGCGATGTAATGTATGGCTTGATTGCAGGAGAGGTAGAAATTATAGTCAATGGCAAAGTTTTAGAAACCATTTATCAAGGAGACATCTTTGGGGAAGGTGCGCTAGTACATCTAGATAGTAAAAGAGCCAGTACGGCGATCGCCAAAACTGAATGTAAACTAGCTTTGATGGAGAAAAAGAACTTCTTGTTTGCCGTAGAAAAAACCCCCATGTTTGCGTTGGAGATAATGCGGAGTTATAGCGATCGCATTCGTCGTTTGAGACAATCTGTATCATTGACGAGCGACCCCCTAAAGGGTTCAGCAGTTCCTACAACGGAACGGGGCGTATAAAGGTCGGAGGCAACCTCCGACCTTTATACGCCCCTCGGAAACCTCCGCAACGGACTGCTTCACCGCGTCGCCTTCAGGCGCAAGGGAACGCGCGAGTTGAACATTGAACATTGAACATTGAGAGGGCGTAAGTTTGAGGTTTCCTCAAACTGTTGACCGCCCGAAATTAAACATTTATCATTTACAGCGTTTTGCAATACAGATTAGGAACGACTGTAAAATAAATGCGAAAGTTATATTTTTTGTTACCAGGGACAAAGGGGAAGTTTGGTGGTGGGGGTTTGTGGGCGGAGTTGAATGCTTATGAGATGGCAAAACAAATTGGCGATGCCGAAGTAGTCACCTATCGTCAGAGAGAATCAGATAAGCAGTTTCTAGAGGATCTTTTACCCCAATGCCAGCCAGAATCGACAATTTTTATGATTGGTTGGGGTTTTGACGTACCGAAGTTAATTAAGCGACTAAGAGGACAGAATATCATTTACCATGCCCATAGTACGGGCTACGGTTTTAACTTGTCGCCAGATATCCCCATTATCGCCGTCTCTCGCAACAGTATGGGATATTGGGGACAAAAGGCAGCTAGCAACCTAATTTATTATTTACCCAATCAGATCGGCGATGAATTTAGCGATCGCAATTTACCCAGAGATATTGATATTTTGGTACAGACGCGCAAGTCTTCAAAATATTTATTAAACTTCTTAATTCCCGCCTTGCAATTTCGCTATCGAGTCGAAGTAATAGATAGCTATGTCGAGGATCTGGCAGGATTATTCAATCGCAGCCAAATATATCTCTACGACTCCGCAGAATATTGGGCAGTAAGCGGAGTCACCGAAGGCTTTGGCTTACCTCCCCTAGAAGCAATGGCTTGTGGCTGCGAAATTTTTTCTAGCGTCAATCATGGATTGAGCGATTTTCTCGATCCTGGTTTTAACTGCCATAAGATTGGCAACTATAGCCTAGAGTACGATTTAGCCCGCATTGACCGAGTTTTAACCAGGGAAAAACTCCGTAAATTACCTACATCTTTTTTAGCAGAATATCGCCGAGAAAATTTGATCCCCAGATTCCAGATAATATTAACCGAAATTAATAGCTTTTTTGACTATAAATCTTCAAGAGCTAGCAATATACCCAAATTAAACCAAAATCGCCTTAAAAAGCTTAAAATACAGCGAATATTTGCTAAAATCGCCCGTAAAATATCCCAGCAATAGGACAAAAAATTCGAGACAGAAAAAGTATCAAAATAAGATACTTCAAATATAGAGATAGCAAGGATTTTCTGCCACAAACAAGGGGCAAAATATGCTAGAATTTATTGATAAAATGCTGCTATATTGGACTTTATTGACGATAAAAGAGAACTAGATCGAGTTTATCCGTCATTAATCCAAATTATTGCATATATTTGGAGTTTTTCACAGTATGACCACTTCCCAGGAAAGGATTATCCCCACCGATCTGAGCAATGAAATGTCTCGCTCCTATTTGGAGTACGCCATGAGCGTGATTGTTGGCAGAGCTTTGCCAGATGCTAGGGATGGTCTAAAACCAGTTCATCGGCGTATTTTATACGCTATGTACGAGTTAGGATTAACCCCAGACCGTCCATTTCGTAAGTGCGCTCGTGTTGTGGGGGAAGTATTAGGTAAATACCATCCTCACGGCGATACTGCCGTATACGACGCTTTAGTCAGGATGGCACAGGATTTTTCTATGAGAAATCCTTTAATTAACGGACATGGTAACTTTGGCTCGATCGATAACGATCCTCCCGCAGCCATGCGTTATACCGAATGTCGTCTACAAGCTTTGGCTACCGATTCCCTGTTGCGAGATATCGAAGCCGAGACGGTAGATTTTGCCGATAACTTTGATGGTTCGCAACAAGAACCAATTGTTCTACCTGCCAGAATTCCCCAGCTACTGATTAACGGCTCTTCTGGGATTGCCGTAGGGATGGCAACGAACATTCCCCCCCATAATTTAGGTGAAGTAATCGATGGCACGATCGCTCTGATTCACAATCCCGAACTTAGCGATCTGGACTTGATGCAATATATCAAAGGACCTGATTTTCCTACGGGCGGGCAGATTATCGGTAGGTCGGGAATTAAAGAAGCCTACACTACAGGTAGGGGTTCGATTACCATGCGGGGAGTAGCAGAAATCGAAACCATTTCCCAAAGAGGTAGGGCGGATAAAGATGCGATCGTCATAACTCAATTACCCTATCAAACCAACAAATCCTCTTTGATTGAGAAGATTGCCGACTTAGTTAACGATAAAAAAATTGATGGCATCTCTGATATTCGAGACGAAAGCGATCGCACAGGAATGCGCGTAGTCATCGAACTCAAGCGAGATGCTTATCCCCGCGTAGTTTTAAACAACCTTTACAAGCAAACAGCGGTTCAAGCTAATTTCGGGGCGAATATGTTGGCTCTAGTTAACAATGACCCTCAATTACTCACCATACGTCGTTTCCTCGAAGTATTCCTCGATTTCCGCGTCGAAGCAATAACCAGAAGAACCCGCTATCAATTACGCAAAGCCGAAGAAAGAGACCATCTCTTACAGGGTTTATTAATTGCGCTAGAAAACATTGATGCCATTATCGGTTTAATTAGAGGGGCGGCGGATACTGCTACTGCTAAAGGAGAACTAGTAGAAAGTTACGGCTTGTCTTCGACTCAAGCCGATGCCATTCTGCAAATGCAATTGCGCCGTTTGACTGCTTTAGAAGCAGAAAAAATTCAGGCAGAACACGAAGATCTACAAGCTCAAATTGCCGATCTCAACGACATTTTGGCAAGAAAAGAACGGATCGATGAAATTATCGAATCTGAACTAACTAGCATTAAAAACATTCACGCGACTCCCCGTCGTACGGAAATCGTTCAGGGAGAAGGAGAACTTCTAGATAAAGATTTAATTGCTAACGAACAGTCGGTGATTCTGGTGACCGAACAGGGTTATATCAAGCGAATGCCCGTCAGTACCTTTGAAGCTCAAAGTCGAGCCACTAGAGGTAAAGCCGCCGCTAAAATGAAAGAAGACGATGGCATCGAACATTTCATGACTTGTTGCGACCACGATACGGTCATGTTCTTTAGCGATCGCGGGGTAGTTTATTCTTTCCACGCTTACCAGATACCTGTTGCCTCTCGTACTGCGAGGGGTATTCCTTTAGTGCAGATGCTGCCCATCTCCCAAGCAGAAAAAGTCACTTCTTTAATTGCCGTCAGCGAGTTTACCGAAGATGAATATCTAATCATGCTAACTCGCAAGGGTAATATCAAGAAAACTGCCCTTTCGGCATTTGCCAACATTCGCTCAAATGGTTTGATTGCTATTTCTTTGCAAGATGAAGACGAATTACGCTGGGTGCGTTTGGCAACGGCAGAAGACAGTATTATCATCGGCACGCGAGATGGCAAAGCAATTCATTTCAAAGCTGACAACCAACAGTTGCGTCCCCTAGGCAGGTCTACTAAAGGAGTGAAATCAATGAAACTGCGGGGAGACGACGAATTAATTAGCATGGATATTATTCCCGCTCAAATAGTAGCAACTATTGGGGAAACAGAAGAAGAGGAAGACGATAGTGACGAAGAATCGATCGTAGAAGAAAGCGATCTTGGACCTTGGTTGTTGGCGATTACCAGTAATGGCTATGGCAAACGAGTTCCTATTTCCAAATTCCGCTTGCAAAATCGGGCGGGAATGGGAGTCAGAGCGATGAAATTTAAAACCGACGACGATTGTTTGGTCGGAATTGATATTGTTAATCCTGAAGATGAACTAATGATCGTCACCAATCGGGGTATCATGATTCGTCAAGCAGTCGAGGCTATATCTCTCCAGTCTCGTAATGCTACTGGAGTCAGAGTTCAAAGACTGGACAAAGATGATGCGATCGCTGCTGTTGCTCCCGTACCTCCCATAGAAGACGAAGAAGAGGAAGCTTAAACTCACTCATCTAAAATAATCAAAGAAACTAGGGAATAGGAAACGATAAGTGCGCTCGCCTTCCATTCCCTTTTTTTTGTCTTATATTTGGAATCGATCTAAAACTAAGAACTAATACCATTTCTCGAATACAACGAGAGACTTCGGTTGTGGCAGGGGATAGGGGATAGGGGATAGGGGTTAGGGTGTAGGGAAAACAAAGGTTGTGGTTTTTTGGTGAAAAGAGATAAATGTCTTGATGTCTCCAGAAACTTTTGAGAATTGGTATAAGAACTAAAAACTAAAAACTACGAACTAGTAAATTTTCCCAGAGAGCTATTCAACTGAAAACGGCTGTAATTTGGCACGACTACTTATTTGCCTTTTATTGATTGAAAAGCTGCCAGGCTTTAAAAAATCTCCCTTGCA
>NZ_JBZNBU010000192.1:0-10398 GCF_058530065.1 Waterburya sp.
AGCCAAAAAACAGGGCAAGTTTGACGAAGCTCTAAATTATTTTTTAGAAGCAACTAAAAGCTACTATCCCAACAATATCTCTGCTTATCTAGCCGCAGCCACAGAATATCAAAGACGCCAAGAATTTCAAAAAACTATCGATTTGCTCAATACAGCAGCGATTGAATATCCCAATCATCCCAGTCTGCTCAAAAAATCGGCAATTATTTTTGCCCAACAACATCGATATGTCTTGTTAACCAGAGTATTGGAAAGAATTTTCCAAAAACATCAAAATCTCATCGAACATCGAGATATTTCACAAATTATCGTCGATCGCAAGGATGAATTAATACGTATCAATCGAGAAAATATTCAGCTTCAGCAGCAAAATCCTCATGTTGTAGAACATTTGAATGAATTAGTGGGTAATGGGTAGTGAGTAGTGAGTAGCTACATTTTATTTTAAAGTTAATAACTAAAAACTAATAACTAAAAACTAATAACTAAGTATGAATCAAGTTGAAAATAAGCCGATTAAAAATCAAGAATTTAAACAAGAGTTAGAGCGACAATTAGCCAAGCTAAAAACCGAACCTAATGGGATCGAGACTTTAGAAAAAATAGCCAAGATTTATGAAGAAGAACAACAATTAGAAGAGGCAATTAATTACTATCAAAAAATAGTTTGTCTGGCGGGCGATCGCGTGGATATTTATTTAAAGATTGCCAGCTTGCAGGTGCGACTCAAACATTTTGCCGATTCTCTCAAAAACTATAAAACTGCCTTAAAAATGCAACCCCAACAACCAGCTTGGGTATTTATTGGTTTAGGAGATGCTTTAACTCAAACTAATAAAATAGATGAGGCAATTTTAGCTTTCAAAAAAGCAATAGAACTAAGAAATGACTATGGATTAGTATATGCCAAATTAGCCAGTGCGATGGCATATAAAAATAACGATCGCCAAACTATTGACATTTACCAAAAAGCGATCGAGCTTCAAGATAAATTACCTTTTTGGGTATATATTAACTTTGCCAAAATATTGCATAAAAATAAGCTATTCGGACGCGCTACCAAAGTTTGTCAGTGGGGAGAAAAACAATATCCCCATCATATCGGTATCAAAAAGTTGCTGGCTGAAGCTTTACAAAAACAGGGAAAAACTTCTCGGGCGATCGCGACTTATCAAGACATTCTGGCGATCGATTCCCAACAACCAACTTGGTTATATCAAAATTTGGCTAATTTATTAGTAGAAAAAAGACAGTATCAACTAGCTTTAGAGTATTATTTTCGGGCGATTAAAATTAATCATAATGATTTTTATAGCTATCCTGGTTTCGATCTAGCTTTAAGCAATGTTTTAGGTGACAATTACGATCGACAACATATACAAGAACTATTAACTCATAAATTTGCTCCAGAAGCACCAGAACTATTAAATTTAAAACAATATTTAAAACTAGGGTTTTTAGGGACTCAAGGTAGAACTATCGATCCTCTAGGATATTATTTCATTAATCACAATTTAAAATTGTTATATTGTAGCATTCCTAAAAATGCTTGTACCTTATTTAAAAACATTATTATCGAAAATAGTAAATATAAACAAGAGTACGAGCAATCATCACAAAATATCCATCAATTTATCTTGAGTAAAAGAGAAACAGTAGATAAGTTAATAACTGGTTTATCGGCTGATGACTATTTTAAAATTGTTGTTTTACGTAACCCTTTTGCTAGATTGGCAAGTGGCTATTTAGATAAAATTGCCAAACATCTACAGCCAGAATCATTTGCCATTGAAGTAATCAAAGACGTACAACAATTTTTAGGTTTAGCAATCGATCTAAAAAAATCAATTACCTTCGAGCAATTTATTCAATATTTAGCTAGAAAAAAAGACTGGGAATTAAACGACCATTGGAAACCCCAAGATAATTTTGTGGCAGAAGTAAAATTTGATTTTGTGGGTCAATTTGAAAATCTCAACCGTACAATTAAGATTTTGCAAAATAATTATAATATTCGCATCAAGAAAAAAGGTTCGGAACACGCTACAAAATATCAAGAATTTACTCAAGATATTCCTTTTCATACTCTATATCCCCAGGAGTTAAGAAACTTGCCAGGAATGCCCACCGCCAAACAAATATATTCTCCCGAACTAGAAGCGATTGTTCGTCAAAGATACGCCAAAGATATTAAACTTTACGAGCAAATGTTTGCTGTGGATTTGAGTAATTCAGCAGAACAATGGTAACATTTCGTTTTCTTTAATAGTCTCAATTTCTCATAATTTATCTTAAAGATTCAATTTTGTCTATGATTTATAAATATAAACTTTCCATGGGTTTAGTAACAGAAAATTCAGAATAGATCGATAATTATGGATATATTAAACTACTAATTTAATCAACATTTCTAAAATATGGATCTGTCTGCCGAGAAACAGAAACAAAATATAGAAAAATCAATCGAGGAGGCGATCGCACTAAAAAAACAAAAAAAATATCAAGCGGCGATCGCGATCTGCCAAAAAGCGATCGCACTCAACCCTAATTATCATAAGCCTTATCATTATTTAGGAGACATATTTTTAAGCAGTGGTAATTTAGGTGAAGCAGAAGCAGCATATACTACGGCGATCGCTTTAAATCCCCGTTTTAGTTGGTCTTATCATGGTTTGAGTCGGGTATTTTATCTCCAAGAAAAATGGGAAGAGGCGATCGCCAAATCTCGGGCAGCTATTCAACTAAATCCTCAGATAAAAGGTTTTTACCATCGATTGGCTAGGGCTTTAAAAGCAAGAGGTAGTTTTACCGAAGCCATCGAAGAATATCAAAAGGCGATCGCTATAGATCCGAAATTTGCCCTAGCCCATCAAGAAATGGGGGATATACACTACCAACAACAAAACTATATTCCAGCCCTAGCAGCCTATAAAACCGCATTAGAATTAAATCATAAAACTCCCAATATCCTGGCTAATTTAGGTAGTATTGCTTTGGCAGAAGAAGCCTGGGCAGATGCGATCGATTATTACCGTCAGGCGGTGGAGTTAAAAGCAGATCCTTGGTATTACTACAATTTAGGATATGCTCTACAACAACAATATCAAACTCCAGAAGCCATCTCTTGCTACGCCCAAGCTTTGCAGTTAGATCCTGGTTTTTCTCCCGCCTACCAAAAGTTGATGTTTAGCCAATTGCAGCCAGCCCAACTAGACGAAGTGGTTGCAGCTTTTGCATCCAACATTCAACAACAACCCAATGCCAGTTGGCTGTATACTCGTCTGGGAGATTTGCTATCCAAACAAGGAGAAATTCCCCAAGCGATCGCAGCTTATCAAGATGCAACTTATAAACTCAATCTTTGGCTAAAACCAGAATATACCAAAAATTATTGGCATCGAGGGGAAGTAAAAAAGCCTAATTTCATCGTTATCGGTGCCATGAAAGCTGGTACTACTTCTCTTTATGAATATCTCATTCAACACCCCCAAATATTGCCCTGCGCCCAAAAAGAGGTACATTACTTTCTGCACCATTTAAACAAAGGTTTGGATTGGTATTTAGCCCATTTTCCCCCGATCGTGGAAACAGAAAACTATTTAACGGGAGAAGCTAGCCCAGGCTATCTCTGCAACACCATTCAATCCCAAGTCAAAGAAACTTGCCCTCAAGTGAAATTATTAGCAATCCTGAGAAATCCTGTCGATCGAGCCATTTCCCACTACTATCATAATGTCAAACACGGCATCGAAATGCGTTCTTTTGAAGCAGCAATGACCGCAGAATTACAAGCGATCGCAGCTTTACCAGAGATCGATTTAGTTAAGGAAACTAAAAATTGGTCGGGAGAACAAGGTTACCTATTTTCGGGGCTTTATGTTTATTTTTTGCAAAAGTGGTTAGCCGTATTTCCCAGAGAACAGTTACTGGTAATTCAGAGTGAAGACTTATATCGTCAACCTCAAACAGTCATGAAATCTGTTTTTGACTTCCTAGAATTACCCAATTTCAGCAGTAACAAATATCAAAAACATTTTGCTGGTTCTTATCAAAAATTAAATTCTCAGGATAGTAAATATCAATTAATCGCCGATTTATTTCCAGAATATAACCAACTTTTACAAGACTATTTGCAACAAGCTTTTTCTTTTTAAACTAATAACTGTACGGGCGGTTCACGCGAAGCTAATCCTTTAGGGCGAACCGCCCCCTACCCACTAACTAACATGATTGACGAATCCTTAACTACAGCCCAACAAAACTTTCAACTAGGAAACGAACTACAAGCCAAAAAAATGTTTCCCGAATCAATTGCTGCTTATCAAAAAGCGATCGCCCTCAAACCAGATTACATTCAACCCTTAAATAAACTAGGTCAAATCTACGAAACCCAAAAAAATTGGTCGGAGGCTGCTAAATGCTATCGTCGCCTAGTGGGTTTAAAACCCGAAAGCCACGCAGGATATATCAAACTCGCCAAAGTATTAACCAAACAAAATAAAACCTATGGTGCGATTTCTGCCTATGCCGAAGCGATCGCCTTAAACCCCGATGTGCCTGCTTTAATATATCGCAACTATGGCAATCTCTTATTAGAAGTCAATCAAAATAATCCCGATGCGATCGCAGCTTTCCAAAAGGCTGCGGAATTAAAAACAGATTGGGGGGCAGGATTTTATCACAAATTCGCCAGTCTTCTAGAAAAACAAAAAAACTTCCCAGCTGCCACTAACAACTATCTCAAAGCTTTAAGCTTAGAAGCAGATAATCCCCGAAGATATCTTAATGTGGGTAATATCTATTTCAAACAAGGGTTGCTCAAAGAAGCTGCGGGCAACTATCAAAAAGCATTGGAAATAGATCCCCAATTTAGTACGGCTTATAAAAGATTTGGCGATCTATTAAAACAAAAAAAACAATTAGACGATGCCATCAAATGCTACCAAAAAGCCTTAGAAATCAAGCCAGATTTTAAAAATGCCTATCTTGCTTTAGGCAATACTTTAATGGAACAAGGCAAGCGATCGGAAGCTGAATTATGCTTTCAAAAAGCCCTGTAAGGGCGATTCGCGAATCGCCCTTACTTAATATGCAGATCGATTTTTACCCAAACTAGCAAAATCAAATAAATTAGTATCTGCTAGCTGAGAGGGAGCGATGTTTTGAATGCTGCGAAAAATACGGTCTACTTTCCCAGGAGTCTCCCGATCCCAAGCCTGTAGCATTTCTTTGATCTTTCCTCTTTGTAAGTTTTCCTGGCTGCCACAAAGATTGCAAGGAATTATCGGAAATTCTCTGACGTTAGCATAACGAACGATCTCTTTTTCCGAACAATATGCCAAAGGACGAATTACAATATATTTGCCATCATCGCTGAGTAATTTAGGTGGCATGGCTTTTAAAGTTCCGCCATGAAACATATTTAAAAATAAAGTCTCGACAATATCATCTCGATGGTGTCCTAAAGCAATTTTAGTCGCTCCTTCTTCTTGGGCTACTCGATATAAAATACCGCGACGCAAACGAGAACATAAACCACAGGTAGTTTTACCTTCGGGAATTATCTGTTTAACAATACTGTAGGTATCCTCTTCAACAATACGATAGGGAATATCTAAAGAATCCAAATAATTGGGCAACACTTCTTGGGGAAACCCAGGCTGTTTTTGGTCTAAATTAACCGCCAGCAATTCAAAATCAACGGGGGCTTTGCGTCGCAAACTAATCAGCATATCCAGCATGGTATAAGAATCCTTACCCCCAGACAGACAGACCATCACGCGATCGCCCGCTTCGATCATTTTGTAATCGCCGATCGCTTTCCCCGTCAAACCCCGCAGGTGAGCTTGGAGTTTTTTAAAGTTTTTAGAAGTACGAGTTTTAATTGCTTCACTGTTCATTAAATTAGCAATATTTTTTGAGTAATATATATGTGACTATCTGGCATTGTCGTTAAGAATTTTGTTGACTATTAATTTACCAGACTTTTTTCACATGATTTTAGTAAAAGTTTTTAACTTCAACATTTTACTCTGAAAGAGGAAGAGCATAATAAGCTATTCCTTCAAATTGAAATTCTGTCAAATTATCTTCGATATTGTTTCTTTCTGCTACTGAGGGAGTGTAGAAATGCGCTCCAGTAGTAGAATTGAAGAAGCGATAGATAGGAATAGAACCATCCACTTCTGACTCATAAGCAAAAAAGGCTTCCCCCTCAAAACTAAAATTATTTAGTTCCCGAACTGCATCTCTTTCTATTTCGGAGATGGTATAAAGATGTACGCCAGTATCTTGATTGAGAAAACGATATACAGGGACTGGTTCTGGTTGTCCAGATAAAGGATCTACACTAATATAAGATGCACCTTCAAAACTAAAATTATCTAGCTCTTGAACAGCATTTCTTTCTAGTTCGTTTGCTGTATAGAAATGAACTCCTGTATTGTTATTAAAAAAACGATACACAGATAAGTTAGAGACTGGATCGTTTGGTTCGTTGGGCAATCCAATCGGCTCTTGAGTAAGTCCTTCGATCTCAGTGATAGAAAGATTATAAGTTCCTCTACTTCCTGCCGATCTATTTTGTCCTGTTCTAGGATCGTAATTTCTTGCCTCTTCACTAAAACCATTAATCCCAATGTAATATTCAGTTCCTGCTCGAACATTAAGTTCTACAAAACTCCCCCTAGTCAAAGAGTTTTCATCATCATTAAAAGCGATCTCATTACCATTGGCATCAAATACCCGCAAAAATGTATCGGCACTAAATTCTAGATTAGCTTCTACGCGAATATTAATAGTGCCGTCTCTTGTAGCAACAAAACGATAAATATCCACATCTGTAGCACCAATAATATAACCAGCATCTTCACCAATACGTCCTGAAATTCTCTCGCCCAAGGTGACATCTCGAACTAATTCACTTTCAATAGTGTTATTACTGATGTTAGTTGCTGCATCTAATGAAAGTAAACGGCTATTGAAAATATATTCTCCCGTATCTCCTGCCGAACCACTACCCAAAGCAAAAGGATCGAAATCTTGGTTACCCGCACCCGTTACTCCTGCATAATAATCTGTATCGGCTGCAATTTGAACTCTCAATCGAGAATCAGTATCGCTGATATTATCATTCAAACCGATTTGATTTCCATCGGCATCGAACAACACTATTACCGTATCGACAGGATCGTCGATGGTTGCTTCTGCTGATACTGAGTCAAGATCGATTTCCAAAATCCCAGCAGTTGGAGAATTAATGCGATAAAAGTCAACATCTTTGTTTCCTACTTCCGAATCGCCATCGATACCAACATTTCCTCTTAAACCAGTTGTCGGTAAGGAAGTAATCTCTGTCACGCTATCGATAGTACCATCAAGATCGTCGTTAATAAATGTGGCGGTTAATTCATATTGTCCACCACTACCATTTGATGTGCCACGATTATTAAGAGTAGTGGGATCGTATTGTTGATTGTTAGCATCTGACACCCCAATGTAATAAGTAGTTCCTCTTTCAGCCCTAAAGCTTAAATAACTATCGGTTGAGTGTCCGTAATTACCTGGTTGATAGCCATTTTCATCTCTAACTCCATCAGATATATTGGTAATGCCTTCTCGATCGAGGATTACTGTTTCTCCTGTAGATTCTAACCGCGCTTCTACTTCTCCTGGCGCTAAATCATTATCACTAGCTACTAATTGATTATTGCTGCTGAAAACTAATTCTTCTCCATTTTCGTTAAACAGTCGTAGATAAGAATCTGGAAAATTAGTTCTAAAAGGAGTATCAATGTCAATGCGGAGTTCTCCATTATCGGGAACAGTCAAACGATATAGATCTACATCCGCAGATATTACCTCTTCACCAAAATCTGTACCCAAAACATCATCAAAAACTGATGGTTGGCGACTGTTACCCAGACTAACATCGATCGCACCATCTATAACTCCGTTAGGATCGTTAACATTACTCAAATCGAAGGTTAAAGAATAATCTCCAGTACTGTTAGCTGCCGTACCGCTACCTGCAACATTTGGATTATAGTCAGCGTTTCCGTCTCCGCTAACTCCTAGAAAATATATACCAAAATCTAAGTTAGCAGTTGCTCGATTACCATTACCGTTGAGGGCTATTTCATTCCCCAAAAGATCGAACAATCTAAGGTTGCCAACAAAACCATCACTCAGGGGATTGAGTAGAAAAGAGATATTACTGGAGGAAGTAACAGTAAAGCGATAGAAATCTACATCCGTATTGCCAACTAAATTTTCTCCATCATCAAATCCAATGCTTTCTTCTAGAGTAGTGGGTTCAAAACCGAAAGAAGGAAATGATGGTCTTTCTGGTATGTTAGGAAAGTCAATATCTGGAAAGTCAATCTCAGGAAATTCAAATGATGGTCTTCCTGGTATTTCAGGAAAATTAATCTCAGGAAAATCAAATGAGGGAAAATCGCGGATGATTGGTCCTCGAATTGCGTTTCTAATTGTACCGTTAAGATCTTCTACCGTATTTTCTGGAACAGATGAACCAAAGGCATTTTCTAAATCTTCTCTAAGAGCGATCGCCGAGCGATGGATATTAATACGGGGATAGGCTGTATCAGTGCTGATGACTATATCTTCCTCATCATCCCCGTCTTGGATGATGTCAGCATTATTAATTAAATAAAATCTAATTTCTTCTGGTGAAAGTCTGTAATCGTATTCAGCAGCAATTTCCTGTAATAATACTACTGAACCTGCAACATGAGGGGCTGCTTGACTCGTACCATTACGTAAAACTCTCCTTTCCTGTGGATAAGTACTTTCAATTTCTACTCCAGGTGCAAACAAAAAATTATTTGCATTTAATCGCTGACTAAATACAGCAATACTGTCTTCTGTTGGAATTTGTATATTTATATTATCGTCACTTCTAGATATATCTCGACCGCTATGCCACACTGCCCCAACAGCAATGGTACTGTATATTGCTGGCGATCCTAGATTCGGTTCTTGATTGGGGTTAAGTAGATTACCCCCAGAATCGGTTAAATTTCCTTCATTGTCTGTTGCGCCAATATAACTATTGCCAGCAGAAGAAACTACTACTATACCTTCTGCTTCTAAAGCCCTAATTAAGTCGCGACGATCGTTCTCAAGTTGCGAATTTGGTTCGTCAGGCGATGTAAAAAAACCACCGCCAAGGGACAAATTGACTGCAACAATATTATGTTCTGAATTATCATTTTCAGCTTCTCCAAGTACCCATTTTAAAGCTTCTATTACTGCGTCTGGATTTGGTCTTTCCTCATCCCCAATTTTTAATCCAATCAAACCGACATCTGGGGCTACGCCTATATTTTCGTCTTCTGCGCCAATAGTACCCGATACATGAGTTCCATGACCACGTAAATCATTAGGGTTATCATCGCCATCTATAAAATCCAGTCCCAACCGATAATTATCATCTAATAATGGATGGGTGCGGTCTAAACCACTATCAATGATTACTACATCAAAACTAGTACCATCAATATCGGCAAAATTAGGATCGTTACGTAAAGCTGTCAATCCAATTAGATCGAAAGCTGTATTTCCCCCTGGTTCAGCTTGTTCTATTTCCACAATCGCATCATCTAGAATGACCGTAGTAGTATCATCTTCAGTTTGGATGCTTTCTAGTTGGCGATCGCTCAAATTGTTACCTAGAACCAAATTAGCAAATAGATTTCCTTCATCTCCTTGTGCATCTTCGGGGTTTAACTGATGAGAAAAAGCGTGTCCTAGTTCTTCTAAGAGAACATTTCTCACTGCATCGGGATTATTTTGGTTTTGACTTAAAAATTCTTGAGATAAATAAATAGTATTAGTTTCAGCAGCATATGCACCCAATGCACCATTAATAGAACTACTAGAAACCAGTTCTATTCCTAGTAATATTACTTCTCCTGCTACCCATTGACTGATAATTTCTCTGGCGCGATCGCTTTGTTGGGGTGATGATAAACTAAAAGCTAAACTAATTTGATTATTAAATTGAGAGTCGAGTAGAAAATCTCTCAATAACTGTTTAACTTCTGGTAGGGCTAGTTCTAAAGAAGATTGAGCGACAGTTAATTGGTCAATCATTGTATTAAATTTGTGTTTTAAAAAAATTTTGGAATATGGACAAGTTGCCTATAAGTAGTTCCACTTAAATAAACACCCAATAGGAAATTGAAAAAAATTCAAGAATATCTTTTTCCCTTTGCCCAACCCAAACGTTTAATGTTTAATCAAGTGGAACTACTTATCTAAATAGGTTGCGATCGCAATATTTATTTGGGGCAAATATTTTGAGCAAAGTTAGAAGCAAATAATTATTTGCTCAATCGTGAAAGTTCTAATTTTGCTGTTGTTGTAAATTCTCAC
>NZ_JBZNBU010000193.1:0-6719 GCF_058530065.1 Waterburya sp.
CGACAATCTGGAGTTTTCCCGAAACCCAATTATGTTCGATTTTTCTTCTTACTATCCCACTCAAACCCCCATGATAGGCTGCGACAGTATAGTTAAAAGTTTGTAACCATTGACTTAAACTCTGACTATCGAACCGCGATCGCACGTAGATTAAACCCGATGTTGTTGTTTGCTGTCTTACAAACTCCAATAGTTGTTGTTTTCTGCCTCTAGGAGTCCAAACTGTTTGGACATTTAAACTGAGATTGCTGCGCCGAGGATTAGCGACAAATATTTCGGGTTGGTTTAATTCTAATGCTTGGCAGATTTCTTTTCGAGCTACAGGATTAGCTGTAGCAGTAAATGCCGCGAGCGCAATCTTACTTTCAGGTGGTTTCCTTGCTAGCAAACTGCGACGCACTGCACCCAAGCGACGATAGGCTGGACGAAAACTAGTACCCCACTGAGTTAAGCAATGTACCTCATCAATGACAATGGCACGGATCTTGATTTCTGGTGCGGTGATAATTTGCCAGACGGCATTACTGAGTAAAGTTTCAGGAGATAAATATAATAAACTTAGTTTTTGTTGAGTAATGGCTTCTAAAGTAGATTTTCGCTGACTGCGGGATATTTCTCCATGTAATAACGCCCCTGGCAAACCCAGTGTTTGTAATTGGGCGACTTGATTTTCCATCAATGCTACCAAAGGAGAAATAACAATAGTCAAGCCTTTTTGCAACAATGCGGGTAATTGGAAACAAATAGATTTACCACTGCCAGTAGGCAATACTACCAAAACGTCTTTACCTTGTAAAAGACCGCGAATTATCTCTCCCTGGGGCGGTCTAAAATCTTCATAACCCCAAATTTCTTGGAACTTTTGTTTAATGCGATCGTATTCTTGTTCATCAAACATTAAATTAGTGGGTAATACTCAGTAGTTAGTGGTTATAGGTTAATTACCTTGTCGAATTTTAAGCCACAAATCCCGATATTGTTTAGTTGTTTCTGGAGTTTGAGGTAATAAAAATTCGCTCAAATTAGATTTAATTACTGGTGAGTTTAATAATAAATTATCTTGTAAATCTTTTGGTAAATCTTGCTGGTTTGCGGACAGTAAAATTGGCGAAATTCCTTTGGTAAAAATAGATATTTGTTTGGCAGCTTTATCTGACCAGCAAAAATCTAACCATTGATTGACTAGAGCGGTGAAATTTTGACTATCGGTTTTATTTACTTCATTTATGCGAGGTTTTACCCACAGATCTGCCCATAAAGATACTCCAGAAGTAGGGATGACCAACTCAATTTCTGGATAGCGTTTAGCCACAGACAAAATATCACTAGACCAACCAACTGCTACCCAAGTGTCTCCTAAAATCAATGGTTCTAAATAGCGATCGGAACTATAAAGTTTGACCTGTCGATCTAAAGCAATTAATTCTGACTCCAAGTTATTCACAGAAGCTAAATCTTCTGTGTTGTAAGAATAGCCTAGTTTCTTTAAAGTTAAACCAATTGTTTCTCTTGGAGAATCTAACAAAGAAAGACGATCTTTTAATTGGGGTTGCCAAAGATCTTGCCAATCAGAAATTGTCAATCCTAACCGATCTAATTTATCCTTTCGATAGGCAATTACCGTACTTCCCCAACGATAGGGCGCGCCATATATTTCTCCCTCCGCTGTTGTGTTGCCCTGACTATTACGCCGAACTAATTTTTGCCAGTCAGAAGATAGTTTTTGCCAATTAGTTAAATTCTTAACTTCCAAAGGTTCTAGCAAATTTTGTGCGATCGCTAAAGTTAGCCAAGAGTCTCCCAAACTGATTAGATGGGGGGAATTTTTAGATTTATTAAAGATTTTATCGAACATATTCTTGATTGGAGAATCTGCTTGTTTGGCTGTAGATAAATTCAATAAAGAATCAAAGGTTTGAGATAGTTGGCTTTGAGGCTGAAACTTAACTTTGCTTTCCGATTTAATTGTTTTACGAAAGTCTCCAATTAACTGAATGGGAATAGAATTTGCTAAAAACAGTATTTGAAAAATATCTTGAGAATTGCCACAACTTACCAAAAGCTGCGACAAAGTAATGGCAGTGCTTCCTCTAAGAAAAGAACGTCGGGATAACGGATATTTCATAAATGGTTAAAACCGAAAAATATAAGGTATGTTTACCTAATCAATCGTAGATATTTTTTAACAGGCAAAGACTATTTTAAGCTTCAGCGTGCTAGAATTTCGCTGTATAAATAGCTTGAGAGAATTATCTTCATAATATTTACAAAAATAAGTTGAGCAATTGTTAAATGAATCAGGAATAGTAGGTATTTTGCTTAATAATGCTTTTAGCATAAATAAGGAAATAAAATTAAAATGAGAATGGTAACTATATGGATACATTACAAACACAAATTGGCGATTTGCGAGACAAAATAGACAGGCTTCACGAGCTAATCGAACAAATTGGCGAACAAGTTAAAACTCTTAGTTCTCAGCAATCCAAAACCAGAACCCCAGAATCCTATTCTCTACCTCATTTTGCTGCTAACTCGACTGATTTTAACAGTCAAAATCGAGAAGATGAATACCAACTTACCCATAAAGATATTTTGGTAGATGATAATAGCAGTACCAACAGTAGTAGTTCTGCTAGCGATAATTTTTCTCCCGATACTCAAATTCGCCGTTTGACAGCACAGTTGACTGCTGCTTACAATCGTATTGCTGCTCTTGAAGAACAGTTACTGACCTATAGAATTCATTCTTAGATGCTGATAACGAGAGAATAGGGTTTCAATGGTAGTCAGCAATTGAATAGGAGTCCAATTTTGCATTAGGTGAGTTGCGATCGCGCAACCTCCAGCACCCACACCTTCTTTCACATATCCTCGCTCATAGGCTCTAAAACTAGGATAGCGAGAGGTAGCAAAATTCAACCCAGTACAGATTAGGGGGACTCTACCAATTCTTTTGGCTAAATCCACAGTGTTACCCGTCGGATCTTCCGCTACCCAGCGAGTCGTTCCTACCGTAATTTGAGATAATTGAACTGAAATCCTATGGTAGTTAGATATCGCCTCAATTAAAGCATATACTGCTAACATTTGCGTCCCCCCAGCCAACATAACTCCTCCACAGCTACTAGCAGAAATAGCCATTCCCGCAGCTACAATCTGCATCGGATCGCCAATAGCTGCTACGACTTGCAAAGGATCTTGTAATTTATTTGGTAAATTGACATTACCCAAGCCAGTTTGCACGATCGACCACTTTTGTTGGTGATTACACCGAGGGTGACTGCTGTTGACCATACCTCTAGCTTCAATTCCTAAACCCGTTAATAAGGCTAGAGCGGTAGTTGTGCCACCCACGACACATTCACCAATAATTAAATAATCAGCTGTCTTTGCCAATTTTCTGCCCCATTCCCAACCTTTTCTAAATAGATGTCGAACGGTTTGAAGATCCATAGCTCGTCCAGAAGTAAGACAATTTGCAGGTTTTCCTGCCAAATCGATGGTTTTTACGGTTGGTGGATGGGGCAAACCAGCATTGAAAATGTAAGTAGGAATTTCTAATGCTTCTACTATCGTACGGGTAATAAAAGTGGGAGAAACTCCTGCTGTCAATATTGGTAGGGGATGTTGATAATTTGCTTTTATTCCTTGAGCTAAAAATTCGGCATCGGCGACCGCAGTATACTCCCGATCTTTAGGAGTCGCCCCCGCAGCAGAAATTCCAGGAATTAATCCCGTAGCAGTAAAACCTAAAACACAAGCAAAATTGGGCTTTTTACCGCTATATCGTCTCAACCAACTCATTCCCGACTGTAATTGACTGTAGACGTAAATCATGTTGACTGAATAACTAATAATCTAATAAGATTCTCACCCATTCTGGGGGCGGAGAAATTGGATTGTTCAAACGCTCCAGTAACATCAAGGCTACTAAATGCACTGCAAACAAATATACTAAATTATTAACTACAATCAAGCCACAAGCTAAGGTTTGAACTACTAAAAAATTGGGCTGCGCTAAAATACCCAGTTGGAAAAATAGCCAATCTGCTAGTTGAGTAATTTGATTAATCACGTAAATCCAAAGATTTTCTCCTACCAAAATAGAAGACAACCAGAAACGAAAAAACATTCCCAAAGAGCCTAAAATAGCCCCAGATACAATGGAAAATAACCAATTCAGTTTACGCTGCCAACAAGCACCTAAAAGCACTCCCATCAAGCCATAAGGCATGATAAAAATAATGCTACGAGTGGGGCCCATTAAAACTAAAAGTAATAATCCCGAAACTATTGCTGCCATCCAAGAAGCACGGCTGCCTCTTCGTAAATAGATCAAAGCAATGGGAATAGGGAAAAAAATCTTTAAAATCGGCCCAACAGGAAAATAAAAATTGATTAACCAAACCAAACTGGCAGCACTAGCTAGAAATGCTGTTTCCACCATCACAACTGTATCGGTAGAAGTTTTGGTTCGTTTGTCTGTTTTTTCAGAGGAAGATTCCAATTGTGGTTTGATTTGCTCTGAATCTACTCTATCGACCCAGTTAATCTCGTCATCATTAATCTGTTTGGCAGAATCGGATAAAGAGCTTTGGTAGTCTTCTATTGACATAAAATTGTTAGTTGCTCAAACAAGAAAAAACTGTTTAGGGGACTTAAATTCATCAGCAAATAGTATTTTCTAAAGCGGGTATATCGGGAATGTGCATAGAATCGGCATTTCTTTGAATCAAGCCTTTTTTTTCTAGCTTGGTCAAAACTCTAGTTACGGTTTCTCTGGCTAATCCACTAAGACTACTAATTTCTCGGTGGGGTAGGTTGGGAATTTCCGTACCTTGCTCTCCTTCTTTGCCTTGTCCTTCTACGAGGAAGAGAATGGCATCGGCGACTCTAGATACACTACTAGCTTCTCTTAATTGCAATCGACGATTTACTTGGCGCAATCGTTTTGCCATTAATTGAACTAAGTGAACTCCAGCGGCAGGTTCGGTATTAATTAAATTAACGAAGTCCTCTGCTGGTATTCTACCAATTAAAGTCTTGGTTAAAGTAATAGCATCAGTAGAACGAGGCATTTTATCCATTGCTGCCATTTCTCCGAAGATTTCTCCTTTACCAATAATGTTTAGAGTTACTTCTTTGCCGTCTAAATTATAAGTACGAATTTTGACCCATCCTTCTAAAATAAAATATACTGACCCACCCCAATCGTTTTCTAGCAACAAAACTTGATTGGGAGGATGAGATATGGTAACAAAATGGGCTGCAATTTTATGAATACTTTCTTCTGGCAGTCCAGACATGAAAGGAACTAGATCGATCAGTTCTTGGCGATCGATATTAGATTCTAGATAACGAGATTGATCTTCCATAGAGGATTATATGTTAGTTCGCTATAAATATCTCCTTTGTATCATTTTCAAAAGCAAAATAAAGGAATTTGTAGCAAAATAATCAATAAATCAACTTAAATCTATTTAAAATACTAGTTTTTTTAGTTTGTTTTTAGTCGATTAGCATTATGAAGTTTTATCTTGTTACTTATTTATAAAATTATTTATCTACATAATGTTTTTTGATTTAAAGATAGTATTTTTTAGTACATTTTAAAGACTGGCAAAGTATTATTATATAAGCTTTTAAAAATACAGTGAATTTTTTCAATAATTGAATTGACAGTAAAAACTAAAATATATCAAAACTTCTTTCTCGGTATTATTATTTAAAGATTTGGTGAAGAATGCCTTAACTCCTAGCATTTCTGGTTCTATAACTCATATGATTGCATAAACAGAATAATAAAACTGTATTTAAACTTAACTTGATTTATAAATTGTTTGTTTTATGACTTCACCTGTTAATCTTAGTTTGAAGGGTATGAAAATTCTACAATCATCTATTGAATCTTCAATTCATCCTTCAGTAACTAGTAAAAGTAAGCGAATATTAGATATATTAGGTGCGATTGTTGGGTTAGTTATTACGATAGCAATTGCCATCCCAATCGCAGTAGCTATGTGGTTGTACGATCCTGGTAGCCTTTTGTATAGTCAAACTCGCTGTGGTTTGGATGGAAGAAAATTTACAATTTGGAAGTTTCGCTCAATGATTGCAGATGCGGATCGACAAAAGCATCTAGTTGAAAATCAAGCCAAGGGACATATTTTTAAAAATGAAAACGATCCTAGAATTACTAAAGTAGGTCGTTTCTTGCGCCGTACTAGTTTAGATGAGTTTCCCCAATTTTGGAACGTACTTAAGGGCGAAATGAGTTTGGTTGGTACTCGTCCTCCTACTGTTGATGAAGTGTCAATGTACGAGCAACATCATTTTGAGCGTTTGAGAGTCAAGCCTGGGATTACTGGAGAGTGGCAAGTCAGAGGTCGTTCTCAAGTTTTAGATTTTGAAGATATTGTAGCGATGGATATCGAATACCAAAAGAGATGGTCTTTCTTCTATGATGTCAGTCTTATTTTTCACACTATAGCAGTTGTTGTGGCTCGGAAGGGAGCTTGCTAGCAATGAAATAATCAATCGCAGTATATTTTATTCTACATATCAATTTTATTGAATTGACACTCCCCCGAATCCGCTACGCTAAATTCGGGGGATTCTTGCTTCAGCGATACATAGCTAGATCGGTCAAAGACCCATCCCTACCAGAGGTATCTCCACAAGCGAAAACCCTTTGCCCAAGGGCTAAAATGTTCAGA
>NZ_JBZNBU010000194.1:0-8389 GCF_058530065.1 Waterburya sp.
AAAACATCCGATGGCAATTTTGGGCGCACTTATGAGAAAGCTTCTCCATATTGCTTACGGAGTCATTAAAACTGGCAAGCCTTTCGATCCTAATTACTGTCAAGTTGGTTGACTTTTAAGACGGTATCTGTACTTAGGTAATATTTATAAAACATTACTCGATTGGCAACGCCAAAAATCTAGACAGTCACAAAGTCAGCCTGGGTGAAATCGGCTGCATTAATATTGTTTATCTTAGCCAGCAGAGCATTATTGTTTGTCGAGTCATAAATCAGCACGTCCAAACCACTATCGGCAAAATTGAGATCGCTGTAATTTAGCGAACCCGTCAACCCTATAAGATCGACTCCACTAATAAAATCATCGACCAAAATCGTATCCTTAGTAGATTCGAGAGCAAAAATATCTGTTCCCGCACCGCCAAACATTGTGTCATTACCATCTCCTCCCCAAAGTAAATCGTCGCCTTCATCTCCATAAAGTAAATCGTCATGATTGCCACCCGCTAAGGTGTCTTTACCATCTCCGCCATACATTGTGTCATTGCCATCATGACCGCTAAAGTAATCGTTCCCCAAGCCCCCTAACAAGGAATCGTGACCTTCTTTACCATGGAGTTTATCGTTGCCACTTCCTCCATCGAGAGTATCATCACCTTCTCCTCCATTGAGAAGATCGTGGTTGGCTCCACCAGATAGAAAGTCTGTCCCCGAACTCCCAGACAAAGTATCTTTACCATTGTTGCCAACTAGAAAATCATCGCCCTGTTCTCCATAGAGCTTATCATTATTGCTACCACCCGCTAAGGTATCGTTACCATCTCCGCCATACGCGGTGTCATTGCCATCATGACCGCTAAAGTAATCGTTACCCGAGCCTCCTAACAAAGAATCGTGACCTTCTTTACCATAGAGTTTATCGTTGCCACTTCCTCCATCGAGAGTATCATCACCTTCTCCTCCATTAAGAAGATCGGGGTTGGCTCCACCAGATAGAAAGTCTGCCCCCGAACTCCCAGACAAAGTATCGTTACCATTGTTGCCATAAAGAGTATCGTTTCCAGAGATGCCTTTAAAACGTTCGGAATCGCTACTGCCAGCGAAAAAAAGACTGAGAACACCATCGAGATTTAGATCTAATTTGATGTTTTCCGTACCAATGTTGACCTGAGTAGAACCCAAAATGTTGTTGTCAGTATCGGTAAAAGTCAAATTATAAGTATCAGAAGTAAGAGGTATTTGATAACCTCCTGCATCCATAGTATTGATACTATGGGAGTTACCCGTAGAAGTATTAACTGCGGTAATCTCTATTCCACTCAAACCTTCGCCTACGGTATAAAAGTCATCTTTCAAAACTAAATCGTCATAAGCAACACCCGTCAAAAATACATCTGAACCAGAATAGGCAAAATTCTGGGTGACCATCAATGAATTAAAATCCACATCTATAAATTCTGGTTCTTCGGGAAAATTTACAGGATCGTAATTAGGATTTTCAACTTCTGAAGTAAATATTCCTTCAATAGCACCCACTCCAATCTCGCGATAATTATCTTCCAAAATATTTTTGCGATGACCAGGACTTTTAAACAAGCTAGCATGGCTAGATTCAATAAAAGCAGTTTTATTTACACCTCCCGTTGTTCCTTTGTAGGCAATATTTTCTCCTGAACCCCAAGCAGGTCCAGTAAATTGATAACCAGCATTTCCCATACGCTGTCTCGAACTAGTTCCATTAATCCCTGTGTGGGAAAATGTATCTGTGTCGAGCATCCATTGGCTGTGACTTCTAGCAGAATCTATTAATAGTAGGTTAAATGCTAAAGGCTGTTTGGGGTCGGTGCTTATCGTTCCAGAAGCTAATTCATCATTGAGATCGCTAACTCCATGTAAAGTTCCTTCTGCTGTAGGATTAAGGCGAGCGCGATTAATTAATTCGAGCATATACTGCTCGGTTGCAGAGGGTTGAACCATAATAATTACTTGGTATTTGTGATAAGAATTAACTACCAATGTAATTAGCGGTTATTAGTTTGAAAACAGTATTTATCTCATTAATTTATTATTTTAATACCGTATAATTATCTAAAAACTAATTCAATTAGTGTTGGTATTGACGTGTTTTTACTAAAGTTTTTTATTAAAATATAAATATTTTAAACTAAAGCCGATCGCTCAATAATATTGAAGATTAAAGAGCGATAACAGTTTTAATTCGCAGTTGGGTCAATTAATAACAACCTTCCCTTGCATCTAAATTTTCAAAAAAAGCTATGAAATTTTAAATTTGTCCATCACTTTTTCTTTGAATTTTATATTAGCTTCTCGACATTCTTCTAACGCTTCTGGATAAGTTCTAGCAAGTTTAGAATATCTTTGCCAATCTTTAATCGAACACAAAGGTACGGCGTGTTTCAAACTATAGAATTTGGAAGATGTAGGTATACCTAATACTTTTTTTCCTAACAGAGTTGCCCAATATACACCATGAAAAGAATTGGAAATAACCAATTCTCCAGAAGCTAAAAACTCTATAACCTCATTTAATGGAGTTTTGAAATTATTCATATACTGAGATTTTTTAATACCGAGTTCGTCTACAAACGGTAATAAATTATTAACTGTAAAATTCTCAAAAACTACAATATCGTGTTTTGTTTCGTATTGCTTATCAAAAGAATCGCTCATACAACTAGAACAGGGTACCCATTCATAAATTGATTGGCAATCTCTAATACCAATCAATTTAGCGTTTTGTAACTGATTTTCAATGGAAATTTCGCCCAATCCATTCCAGGATTTAATCTTAATATCGTTATATCCTGGTCCCCAAACCACTACATTATCTTTCTTGCAAACAAGCTCGATTCCTTCGGCAAATTTAGGCATAGATAATAATCCACCACCACCCAAGATCACTAGATCGGCTGCATTTAAACGAGACAACCATTTTTCTCTTTTCTCTTCGTTAGTGTCTTTATAGCCCAATATATCCATATTGATGGCTTCATTTAATTGAGGAAAATATTGACATGGAGCAGAAGCTAAATCACCTCGGTTGGGAGTTGCTTTCCGATGTATGTTGATAATTTTCATTGAGTAAAGTTTCCGAATTATTTTGGTAATGGGGTTAAAATTACTGCGAGCTATCTATTACTAAGAATTTAAGATGAAGCTATTGATTCAACTATTTTGCGAGCAACAAACATATTGCTGACGAAAAATATCCTCAGAAGCAAACTACTAGTTTTTGGTGTTACTAATTTAAAGTATCAAACCGAATAGCAATTTGTTGCTAGTTACTAGTCTTTCGACTGATACAGTTTAAAAATGCTTTGTGTTCTTGTCAACCGCGTTTGTAAATTGCATCGCAACGGCAATATTCTGATTTAGTATTATGATGGTTATAAAGTAGTTTTTCTTGGTAGCCAAACTTACCGAGAAATTCATCTATCTCATCTTTGGTACAGGCTTTAATTCCTCCCGACTATTTATTGCGAACTGCCAAATTAATCCATTTAACTCTTCCTGATTTGAGTAATTTCTTAGCTCCTTTTAAACCCATTAATTCTGAACCTTCAACATCCATCCAGAGCAAGATACGATCTGGATTTCCTAAGCTATCATCAACAGAATCAAGAGTAAGAGCGCGTATTTTTACATTTTCATCTCTACCAATGGCAAATACGCTAGCAGAATCTAGGCTTGTTTTGGAAAAATATAAATCTAAATTAGTTTCTTTCTCCCAAACTCCATAAGGTAAAAGTAATCCTTGAAACTTAGAAATTAAATTTTTAAAAGTTATCGGACATGGTTCTAAGCCAATAATTTTCATCTTAGGATAACGCTCGGCTAAAGTAGAGTATTCCGACTTACAGCCTACACCTACATCTAATAAATACTGAGGGGGATTATCATCAGAAATAAATTGACAAATTCGCGATTCGTGAACGGTAGCTTGAGACATAATTACCTCCAAAAATTAAAGATCAATTGAAAATGAAGCAAAATTTCTTTAGCAGAAAGAAAAATTTAACTCTTAAAGAAACTGTATTGTTAATAATTCGCTTTTCTTCTAAGGTGATTTTTGCCAAATATTTTCTAGCAACTGTAAAGTTGAGATCTAGTTTTTCACCTTTAGTATGGGGATCTACACCTTCTTTGGGAAATATAAAGTTGGTAATACTTTTACTTTTGCTCAAAGCGAACTTATTTTGAATTCTGGACAAGACCTTTTCAGGATTGAGAATTAATTGTCTATAGGTGACTACCAAAACGCGATCGTTGTGAGCAATAAAATCAAGATATTCGCCAACATATTTATTCCACAAAGACATGATTTCTTGAGTATTGTTGGGCTGAGATTGATAGAGAGGAAAATTGCTGGGTAAAGTAGGAGGATTGCGATCGCAATATTTAATAAAACTATAGAGCCAACTGTAGGGATCTCTTAAAGTAACGATATGAAAATCGGGTTCTCTAAGATAAGGTCGAGCATATTTTTCAAACTGTTTTGTGTTTGATGGTACTGAGTGTTTCCAGGACATTTGATTGGTATAAACTTCAAGGTTCTGAAAGTTTTTCTCTAGCAGCCATTTAGTTAAGTTTGTACCTGACCTTTGTAGCCCCCATTGTTTGATAATCGTTTGGTTTTTGGGATTTTCCAACGTTTTGTACCATTAACAAAGATTAGCAATGCAAGTTTGCCACTATTTCAGCAAAACTTCTTCGATTAGTCGCTCCCAAGATTCGGAGGAAGTAATAGCTTGAGTATGTTTCAATGGTTTTTTGTTGGCAGAAAAATTATTAAATTGCTCGAACCAATCCAAAATTGTTTCTGTTTTTAGATAAGGACTATGGGAGAGTGAAGCCAACAAAAACTGATTCATTTGCTCTGGCTGCTTCTGCTCGAAAGCATTCCAAGCTTTTTTGATGGCTGCCTGATAACGAATACGGGATAAATTATCTACTCCAGTTATCGAAGCAATCGCTCGATTGCCAACCATCGCAGTTTCGATCGCCCGACCTAAATCGCCAACTACCGCCTTGAGATCGTGACTATCTTCAACTCTCTTGCGCGCAGCAATACTTTTGTCGAGAATATCCATATTCTGAATCTTTCTGAGTAGTCTGGCCAACTCTTTAGCATCGGCAAATACTTTAGGAATTGGTTTACCAGAAAGCTTATATTGTTCTGAATGAACTACGGGAACAAACCAATCTGCACCACATTCATCCATAGGAGGTGCATCTGTGGTAATTACTGGCAACCCACAAGCTTGAGCCTCATATAAACCATGTCCCAAACCTTCCCAATGAGTCGGTACTAGAAAAACATCTCCATTTTGATAAATTTCTGTTTTGGTAGGGAAGTTGCGCTGAACAATTTTGACGTTATCGGGCATAGGTTTGGCATAGTTATCGGTCTGACTCAGCATAATAATCTCAATTTCGGGAATATAAGCTGCTGCTTCGGCGATAACTGTCGAACCTTTTCTTAACGGCTTACCTCCTCCTTGACCATTGGCAAACAAAAAGCGTTTGGCACGTTTGCGGGGAGTAAACTGAAATTCTTCTAGTTCGATGCCCCAATGCTGACCATAAATAGCATTTGCCCAGTCACAGCGGTCGTGACGGTATTGAAGATATTTAGCTAAAGTAGTCAAATATTGACGAGTGTATTTAGTTACACACCAAACCATATCTACACTCTGACTCCAGGGCTTGCGTTCGGGCCACCATTCCCACATGGGAATGCAAACAGTAAACACCCCTCGTTTTTTACACTCTGCAACTAAATCGTAATTATCTAGGTTGAGGTAAACCTGTTCGATAAATAAAACGGCATCAACGCTGTCTAAAAAACGATTGTAGATTTCAATGTCATCATCGCGATTGCAACGGACGACGTTAACTGTGTCCGCTACCGCTTCTAAATAAGGTTCGTGCCAACCCAAACTAGGATGTTTGGGACATAACCAAGAAGTTATCCAAGGAGCTAACCGAGCTAGATCGTGGTTCATACCACCATTGCCCGTAGACGCGCCCCATCCTACCAAACCAACATTAAACATAATAATGAGACCAAACTTTTTCAAAAACTTCGGGTAATCTGCCCTGCCAGGGTAATACTTCGCAACCTTCAGGAACTTTATCTTCAAACCAGCCCGTACGACAGGCAGTAGTGGTCGGTCGAGTGGTATCTTCTCCTCGACCAATGTAGTAGTTGGTTTTATCTCTCATATTTTCTTCAGACTTGGCAAAACCATAGTGGAAACAGCAAAAATCAGGATGGGTAAAGCCTTTGTTTTGCTTAACAAATTTGCGAGGACTTTTAACGTACTCTCCGCATTCGTGCCAGAGATGACCGCATTCTGTTTCGGGGTGATTGTGATTGGTAACGTATCTCAAATTTTTGTGCCAAGAATAAATCCGATTGTGTCCTACATCGTAGTACCCTCCCTTAATAACGCGATCGCTAGTTTTCCATAGGTGCATTTGAGGCAGTCGCCAAGCATTGGATTTTGTTTCGGTCAATTTTTGTAAAACTTTCTTGAGATGATTGCGACGATAGAATTCATCAGCATCGATTACTACTAAAATTCCCGTATCTGCTACCTCTGCGTAGCGATTGCGCATTTCACTTTTGGCATCTTCTCCCGTTGCTTTTGTCCAACCGTGTTGAATAAAGCGAATTTTATTTTCTGGATCGGGGAAGTTTTTGATAATTTCTGCGGTGCGATCTTTAGATAATCCGTCGGGAGTGACTCTTTCGGTGGGATAGCCCAGACAAGTCCCCTCGACTAAGATCCATTCATCACAAAGAGAATAATGCTGCTCTAGATTCTTGCCAATATACTCCTCCTCATTGAGCATAATAGTGGCAAAGGTAATTTTTACGTCCTGGGGTTTGATACTTTCAATTTCCTGACGATACCGCTTCACGATCGAACTATCTTGAGGGGAAACTCGACCTAGTTGCATTTGCAACTCAGAATTATTGGGTTGAATTTTTAGCCCAATTTTATAAAAAACCATTGCTCGATCGGGTTTTCCTGCTGCCACTAAAGCGTTACCTAATTCTAAGTAATGCTGACTGTTTTTTGGCTCTTGTTCTAAAGCTCGATGGTATTTAGCTAAATTTACATCGCCTTCTTCTCTCTCTTCTTTAACTAAGATAGTCGTATTGTTGACTGGAGGAGTTGGCTCGATGTCAATTTCTTCTAACAACCGTTCTAGATCTTTAAGATTAATCCGAACATCTTTTTTAACCGAACGTTGAGGGGGTTGTAGCTGGCTATCTAACTCATCGCTCAAGAGAAAATGATGCTCTAATTGGCAAAGATTGCTAATTCTCCAATAAGTATTTTGTAAATGCTCTGGAGAGAAGATTTCGATGACTTTGGTTCCAGGGGCGCAAAACACCAAATTACTAAGCCCCGCACCATGAACCGCAACTACGACTTTAGCAGATGCCATGCAGGAAACCTGCTCGAAAAACGACATTGATTCAAAAGCAACACTAGTGAAGCCCCAGCTTTCTAATTTGGCAATTACTTGGTTTTCATTAACCACTTGGCGATGGGCAACATTACTTCTATTGATGTAAATTTTCTCAAATGCAGGATTGGGATTGGCAATCGAAGTATTAAGGTAATTATCTCTCAAAGCTTGACAAGCCCATTGAGCATCTCGATAAGCTCTAAGTTTGGGTAATGAAGGAACAATTAAGGATTTTGCTTGTATGTGAGGCGTTGCTAGACTCTCAATTATTTTTTCTCTGGGAATACCAAGATGTTTAAAGGTCTCAATTTGAAAATCGCGATCGCACTTATTAACGACAAAATAATCGATATTATCTAAGTCAATGCCACTGGCTTTGATTATTTCAATTCTGGCTAAAATATCAAACATCCAGTGAAAATAACCTCTTTGACCCCATCGAACTGACAGGAATGCCACCGTGCCATCTATGTATTTAGGTGCGGGTAAATCTGTCGAACTTAAGACCAAGCCAAAGCTTCCAGAATAAGTATCGGCGATAATTTTGTTTTCTTGGGTAATTACACCACTAACTGCTTTATCCCCCCAGGCTCTACCCTCGGAAACTATTGCCACAAAAGCAGAAGCAACATTAACGCTTTGAGTTTGTAAGCATTGAGGAATTTTTTGCTCGGATAAAGTTTTACTAGCGATAAATGTAGCTCTATTTTGGGGCTGAACCGAGATATAGTTGATGCTCGAATCAATAGAGGGATCGGTAAAGTCATCAGCAGATAGACCGCAATACTCTGCTAAGAAATCTGGTGGCAAGTAACCATAGGTACTAGGAGTTGTTGACTCCATATCTGGTAGGATTGGCGTACCTTTTGCTTTCAGAATTTCAG
>NZ_JBZNBU010000195.1:0-9906 GCF_058530065.1 Waterburya sp.
TAATTTGGTGCTATAAATTTAACCATCTAATCTAGTAATTTAATTTAAACTAGTCTGAAAAAAGAGAGCAATTGCTCTCTTTTTTCAGACTAGTTTAAATTAAATTACTAGATTAGATGGTTAAATTTATAGCACCAAATTAATTAAGCATTAGATTCAACTCTGCCATAAAAGATGCCACGAATTTTCACTTCTTCTGGTTCTTCTGCACCTAAATCAGTAGCCGAAGGCTGTTCGCTTTCAAATACTCCAGCAATCTCTCCAGTATCACCGTCAATTTTAGTAACATTTAAAGACATTTTCCCTTTACGAGAAACAAACTCTTTGACGTTAGCTTTGCTAAATTGAGGATCGTCCGCACGTCCTGGTAGGGCAACTGCGTTATCATAACCACTAGCTAAACTACGTCCTTTAGGATCTAAGAAAACTTGTCCTCGGTAGGAAGGAACGTCAAATTCCCCTTCAAAGTCAGTAGAAGTGTTAATACTATCAGCACTACTAACAGTAGTTGCTTTTAACTTTTTCATAGTGAACAAGAAAGGAACTTCTTTTCCACCAGGTAATAAAACAGTAGCAGGTTGGAAATCAATTCCGTCAATTTCCGTGAAAGTCAAAGTTCCATCTTCGTTAGCGTCAATAGTTCCTTGAATTTGATCTAGGCTGGAAGTGTATCTGGTTAATAACTTACCTTGAATGAATTCTGCTTTTTGACGTTTGCTGACGGGTTCTTCTTTGACAAAATATTCTCTAGGTTCTAAGCAAAGATCTCGGATAGTATAAGATTCTCCTGCTTGAATGGGAATAGTTCCGCGACTGCTTTCGGGCAATTCTAGACAAGTGTTAGCCAATCCAGTATTTAGAATGTCATCATAAGTTAGTTCGTTTCTGCTTATCTCGGAAGAGTCACTACAGGCTGTTAGTACGCTCAAGCATAGTGCCAGAAAGCTGGCGATAATTGTACGGTATCTCATAGTCAACTTTAGTTTGTCAATTTTAGATTTCACTAAACGAACATAAGCCCCGTCTGTAATAGGCGGGGTACTGTTCGCATAGAGCGCGAAAGATGTCGAAAATAGGCTTTTCTTAAGAAATTAGCCATTTTTATAGATGCTATATACTCTACCAAAGAAGGACTACTAAATAATCTGCTGGAAAACTAATTTATTTTTTTTCCAGGCATCCAAAGTAAGTAAGTAGCAACAAAGACAAAGGTTTTCTAGGTTATGACGTTGGCGATTGATAATGGATTTTGACTGGGACAATTGCAGGCATATTCGACAAAAACTTTATATTTGACCACCAAAAAGACAAACTTTGTATAAAGTAGACGAAGTTCCTTTTACAATTCTTAGTTTGGCAAATGAGTGAAGATCGAGACCCTAACAATCTTGCCCCAGAAAGTATTTTAGAAAATGCTGCCAGAGATATTAATGCTTTAGCAAAAAAACATCGAGATGACAGTCTATTTTTATTATCTTTGCTACGGGATTTAGAAAAAATTCATCGTCAGATTCGAGTCGAATTCTTTGAGGAAGGCTTACCTCAAACTCGTAACGATCTGTATCAATTTGTCAGGGACATCGAAGAAAAAGGTGGTTGGCCATATATTGAAAGGATGAAATTAAAAGATTTGTTACGGAATCTGGAACTAGTGAAAGAAATAAAGTCAGAAGAAAAGTAGCAACCGTTCTTGGTTTTTATTTTCTAGTTTTCAAACTACCTAGAAGCAGTTAACCTGGAAAGTGTGATTAATTAATGATTTTTAAGTGTCGATCTTATGGCTTTTACTGTTAATCCAATTAAGTTTGGTACGGATGGCTGGCGTGGAGTCATTGCTGCCGATTTTACTTTCGATAGAGTAGCAATGTTAGCTCCCATTGCAGCAGGGGTTTTAGCTGATAATTATGGCGATATTGCTAAAAATCGTACGGTAATTGTGGGCTACGATCGCCGTTTTATGGCAGAAGATTTTGCCAAAGTAACAGCAGAAGCTTTAATCGAAGCAGGATTTGATGTCTTGTTATCGGAATGTTTTGCTCCTACCCCTGCTTTTAGTTGGGCGGCAAAAGCTCATAATGCCCTGGGCGCAATTGTCATGACGGCATCTCATAATCCTGCTGCTTATCTTGGATTAAAAGTTAAGAGTGCTTTTGGCGGATCTGTACCCCCAGAAATTACCGAACAAATCGAAGCTAAAATCGGTCAACCTCAACCACAAGCAGATCGACCTGGAAAGCTGAAAAAGTTCGATCCTTGGGTAAGTTATTGTCAGGGGTTGCAACAAAAAGTAGATATCGCCAAAATTAAAGATGCGATCGTTTCAGAAAAACTAAAAGTATATGTCGATGTTATGCACGGAGCAGCTGCTACGGGTTTAGAGAGGCTGCTGGGTTGTCCTGTAGAAGAAATAAATGGCGATCGCGATCCTCTTTTTGGTGGTGGCGCGCCCGAACCTCTACCAAAATATCTCCCCGACTTTTTTCGCGCGATTAAGGAGGGAGGCAAAAAATATCCCGATAGCATTCGCGTGGGTTTAGTATTTGATGGAGATAGCGATCGCATTGCAGGGGCTGATGCAGAAGGTAATTTTTTAAGTTCCCAAGTATTAATTCCCATTTTGATCGAACACCTGGCAGAAAGAAAGGGCTTTACAGGAGAAATTGTTAAAACTGTTAGTGGTTCGGATCTAATTCCTCGTTTGGCTGCAAGCTACGGACGTTCTGTATATCAAACTCCCATTGGCTATAAATATATTGGCGATCGTATGCTTCAAGCAGAAGTGATGATCGGTGGCGAAGAATCTGGAGGTATTGGTTATGGCACTCATATACCCGAACGGGATGCTCTTTTATCGGCTCTCTATGTCTTAGAAGCAGTTGTGGAGTCGGGAGAAGATTTAGGTACTATATATGCCCGATTGCAACAAAAAACTAATTTTACCGCTCATTATGATCGCATCGATCTGCCTCTAGCTAGTATGGATGTCAGAGCAAAGCTTTTGTCACGCCTGGCAAATGAAACTCCTACAAAAGTAGCAGGAATGCCTGTAATTGATTGTTTAGATGTAGATGGTTATAAGTTCAGAATGGACGATACTACCTGGTTGTTGATTCGCTTTAGCGGTACAGAACCAGTGTTGCGACTTTACTGTCAAGCATCCACCATGCCAGAGGTTCGCAAGGTTTTAGAATGGGCTAGAGACTGGGCAAAATCTTAATTGTCTATTCCTCATAGTTGCTGTTGTAAATAGGCGATCGGTCAATCCATTAACTGCCACCATATTTAACCTTAGATTCAATCAAAGCAGGTATATTAATAAAAGTTACAAATTGCATTATGCGGTCAGTGTAAATTTTGATTGGCTGGCGGGTTCGAGATCCCACTTTAACCATTATTCATCGAAAGAACCTTGATGATGCTGGCTTTATATTTTGTTGGCGCGAGTCAAACTGTACTTATATCCGTTCAAATAATTTTATTGATTGCCGATCCTTTTTCTTACAGTACCAGCACGACAATCTTGAAACCACAATTGGACTGCCTGACCGATAATTCCGTCTGTCGTTTCCCTAGGAGGTGTGGGGGGGCTAGAATCTGGGGATTTGCCGAAACGAGAAAACATCATTACAGTCCGCCAACCAGAATCGGTTGGAGTTAAAAATAGCCAATGATAGGTTTGTGTATTGATAACTTGACCGTTTTTATATTGCCTTTCTAAAACTGTAAAAAAGATTTGTTCTGGATCGCGATCGCTTTGAGGACTATATTGAATTCTGGGTAAATTTAATGGTTCAAAGTCAGCCTTGCCAGCAGTGACAATAAAGTTTCTGATTCCCGCATCGCGGTTATATCTTTGAGTCCTTTGAATGACTCGATTGCTGTAGTTAGGTAAGTCTCTTAATAAATAAGAAGTCAATTCTTGCAAATCTTCGGGGCAAGTTAAACGCTCGATTGACGATCGCTCGGTTTCACTATTAGCCGACTTGAAAGATACAAATGGTAACAACAAAATGATTATTACCCAGATATGCGATCGCCATACTTTCATAAATTGTCTATTGATAATCTAAGCAACCAAGCGAATAAACTTCTTCTTGCCCACTTGTAGCACTTTTCCCGCCAAATCGTCAGGACTATCAAAGGTAAGGTTAACATCATTCAAGCGATCGCCGTCTAAACGCACAGCACCACCCTTAATTTGTCTTCTACCTTCGCCGCTACTATTACATAAGCCACTAGCCCCAAGAATATAAAATAATTTAGCGGGAAATTCTACTGCTGTCAGGGAATATTCTGCCATATCCCCCTCTGAAGTGCTGCCTTTCAGTACGATTTGTTCGGCGGTTTTTTGTGCTTCGAGTGCCGCATCTTTACCGTGAAACTGAGAAGTAACTTCTATGGCTAATTGTTTTTGTGCCTCTCTGGGGTTTTCGGGGATAGTTGTTAAATCGAGATCGGTCAAGAGTTCGTAGTAGTCTTTAAGCAAGCTATCGGGAGTTTTTTCTAGCTTGGAATACATTGATAAAGCATCTTCGCTCAAACCGACATAATTACCCAGAGATTTGGACATTTTCTGAACTCCATCTGTCCCAATTAAAATCGGCAACAACAAGCCAAATTGAGGAGTTTTCTGAAAATGACGTTGCAGATCTCTACCAACGGCAATATTAAACTTTTGATCCGTACCACCCAATTCCACATCCGCTTCTACCGCCACAGAATCATAACCCTGCATCAAAGGATATAAAAACTCGTGTAAAAAGATTGGCTTCTCTTGCTTATAACGTTCGGCAAATCCTTCTTTGGCTAACATTTGCCCTACGGTCATGGTTGACAACAGCCCTTGAATTTGAGCTAGATTTAATTTGCTCAACCACTCGGAATTGTAACGAATCTCTAAACGCCCTGGAGTATCAAAATCCAAAATCGGACGTAACTGATCCAAATAGCTTTGAGCGTTAGCTTTAACTTCTTCTGGGGTCAATTGACGGCGCACGTCGGATTTTCCTGTAGGATCGCCAATTTGGGCGGTAAAATCGCCAATAATCACCACTGCAGTATGTCCCGCATCTTGAAAAGCTCGCAGTTTACGAAAAGGAATACTATGACCCAAATGAATATCTGTCCCAGTCGGATCGATACCTAGTTTGATTCTTAATGGTTTTTCTTTTTGGTTGATACGTGCGATTAAATTTTCATTACTATTATCCGAATCTTGGCGATCTGGGAAGATTTCACTCGTTCCTCTTTGCATCCAATCAAAGTTATTATCTGAATCTGAAGACATTATTAATTTGGCAATTTTTTTAATTATTTCTTGTGGATCGACCTATAAGTCGTTTACCCTAGCAACATTATTGAGGCATCAATGTTCAATGATAAATGATAAACGGTAAATGATATGCCCTCTGGTATGACCCACGATCGCATTACTCTTTGGACTCTGCCCTGGGTAAGTAGTATTGCCTATGGCTTAACTCGTAGCGGAGACTTAACGTTGTTGTTAGCTGGGGGATTTTTGTTCAGTGGCTTAATGTTTGGACCCGATCTAGATATTCGCTCGATTCAATTTAAACGTTGGGGTATGTTGCGAGGAATTTGGATTCCTTATCGCCGAATGTTTCGCCATCGTTCTTTTTTCTCTCATGGTTTAATTATTGGCACTTGTATTCGGGTTTTATACTTACTATTATTTATTGCTTGGCTAGCAATTTTTGTTGTGGGTTTAGCTCAATTATTTTTTGGTTTTAGTTGGAATTGGCAAGAATTTTTCCGCAGACAACTATATCTTTTGAGCAACCACTACTATCGAGAATGTACTGCTTTATTCGTCGGTTTGGAGTTGGGCGCAGTGAGCCACAGCCTCAGCGATTGGATTGTTTCTGGTCAAAAAAAACGTTTGAAGAAAAAACAATTAAAAGCCTACATCAAAACTCAAGCTAAAACGAAGAAGCAATAATTGTTAGTTGTTAGTTGTTAATCGTTAGTCTTAATTAAATAACTTGTAAGATACTTAAGCCAAATAACGTCCAAGCTGAAAGAGAGCCAACTGCAAACATCAGCGATCGCCCGATAGGAAAATTAAGAATATAAAATACCGAATAGAACAATCGAGCCACACAAAAAGCGATCGCGGCAATTCTCGCCCAATTAGAATCGACTCCAGTAGCATAAGCCATCAAAGCTGCTAAACCATAGATAGTCAAAGCTTCAAAACTATTCTGATGCGCCCAAGTTGCTCTTTGAGCGTAGGCAGGTAGTCGATCAAACATTGCCCTTGGTGCGGACTGGTCGTATCCCGTTTGCAAGCGTCCCCAACCTACTACTAAAAAAGGTGTGTACGCCAAAATTACTGCTCCAATTACCGAACAGAGCAGAATTAAATCGACTGACAGATTCATATATTTAATTAATTACTGAATAAATGTTTATTAATCAAAATAAAACAAAGTGACTATTTTGCGTAATTCTTCTGCTTCTTGACAAGTCCTTAATAAAGTATCGCTATCGTGAAAAGCAAAGCAAATAAGCTGGTCGCAGCGAGCAATAATTTCGCTGTTACACATCGCACTAGCTTCTCCCAGAGAAAGATTATCGTTTTTAGCATTTTCAATTAAATGAATCACATTCTCTAATTGAGTCCGCGACTCTCTGGGCTGGCGAGACAAACTTTGAGGCAAAATCACAGTTAACAAATTAGCATCAGCACGCATCGCCCCCTTGATGGCTGCGGAATTAGTTCCAATCGCACCAGAGGTAAGTAAACGATTACCGCCCAAAACCAGGGCATAGCTCATCATTTCGATTAGCTGTTGGTGCATAATCGGTACGTGACGAGAACCTAATAACGCAATTCTCCTCGAACCAGTTTGCTGAATTGCAGCTAGCTCTTGAGTCAATGTATCGAGAGTGGGGTCGCTTACAGTTACGGTATCTAATGGTTGTTGGCTCAATGAATATATAAGGTTTGTATTATTTTAACGCCGACAATTGTAACAAAAGATTGTTAACTAAAGCGATAGCTTGTGACCAAACTTTATTAAAGGATCGATGGTTTCTCCCTTGGTTGTAAGATTTTTGCTGTTGAGATTTCTTTTGTAATATTTCACAGTATGCTTAAAACTGTTAGCTCGATCCTATTAGCAATTATTAAGCTTAATACCTGGTGTGAAAAAAATGAAAATTAGAAAGACAATTTTGGCTGCCATTGTGCTAGCTACAATTCCTATGGCAGCTAAAGCCCAAAATGCCGATAATTACAAAAATTATCGAGTTAGCTGCCAAGCAGATTGTCATAATTTTGATGTTATTTATCAACAAAATCGTTCTAGCGATCGCCCCATTGCTCAAAGAACCCGTCGTCGTCGTACTCGTCCAACAACTTCCAATCGCAAGTTCTATTTAGGAGTTAATGGCGGAGCATTTTTCACGGGAGAACCCGCCAATACAGGTTTTGGTCCTAGTATCGTGGGAGGATACCAATTTAACGAGAACCTAGGTGCAGAATTAGAAGGTTTTTATTATTTTGGTGGATTGGATGAAGATTCTATCTTTAATGATTTTCAACAACAACAAATAGATGCTGGCAATATAGATATCGATCTCGGATACAACAACTTAGGTATTGCTGCCAATTTTATGGGCAAATATCCTTTTAATAAAAATAACCCTAAAAGCATTTATGGCATAGCTGGTTTTGGTCTAGGCTATTCCAGATTGCAATTAAATGTAGATATTTCTGATGCCACTCAAAGTGTCAGTCAAGATGTGAGTTTTTCAGGATTTTTACTTAACTCAAAATTCGGCTTAGGACTGCCTGTTTCTAATGCTCTCGATGTTACGGCTCAATTTCGTTACGGATATGCCTTCTATGGCGATGCTGAGATTGAAGGAATCACGATACCTAGTGCTGATGATGATTTTATTACTATTGATTTGGGAGCTAGATTTAATTTCTAGAGATTAAGATAACCAGAGTAGGATTCTCGTGTTAAATACCTACTCTAGTTTGACTCTATAAGTATTTTTGCACTACTTCCCATCCAGTCCAAGAAACATAAGCCAAACCGACAAAGAGAATGGCATTCAAAATTAGATGAAGCGATCGCGCCCAGGAATTGCGAGAGTTAATCTGATTGGCACTCCAAGCAGATAGAGAAATGAGCAACACTACGAATAAACCCGCCCAAAGATGGGGAGAATGTCCCAGGCTACCATAATAACCCACCGTACCGACAAGTCCGATCGCCAGCAATAAAAAGACTAAAAAAACAATAATTATGCCGCCAATATAATGAGCTTGGGCTAACCAAGATGGACGACCAATTCTCGAAACTCTTCCATAATACATCCAGGATCCTGAAAGCAGTAATAACAAATAAAATACGATTGCGCCTCCCATCGACCAAGCAGCAATTTTCCACAACCAGAGAAAAGATGGTAAATCCACTCTTTCTTACCTAAAGAAACTATTTATTAGTATAGGGAAAACTGCCACAAACAAAGGAGTCGCTACACAAAACAACTCCTTACTTATACTTCTATGTTATTGATGATAGTGCGATTAATTACTACACTGCGATGTTTAGGCGAGAAGGCAATTGTTCGGGGCGATCGGAATCTGAAATTGTATTAACAGAGGAAGTAGCAGCTGAGTTTTCATTTTTCTGGGGAATTTCAGCTTGTGGAGCATCTAGATTTTCTAAAGCCAGGCGGGAACAGGGAATAGTATCTGAAAGGATAGCACTAGCCATCATTCCTGAATGTATCTCTAAAATAGCATGGGGTTCTGCTTCAAAAACTAATCTTTGCCCTGGGAAGACAACCCTTTCAAAATACCAGTTAGGAATATTAGTAATACGGGCTATTTGAATTTGACTAGTGGCATTAACGTAACAACAAAGAATGTGGCTGTTTTCATCATTGGGTAAAGGATCTAATATCTGTGCCATGAGTGTTGAAGAGATTAAAAAATAATTTTGTTATTGCTATCTATAAGCTAGCATTGCTCGATCCCCATTGGTTGTAAAACTAGCTACCGATAGACATTTTGACAATCTTTTGTTTAACTTATTTACCAAAAAATGTTCTTAATTTTATTTTAATATTTCCTGGGGGACATTAAGACGATCTCGCAGACATTTACGGTGCAATAACTCTCTGGATTTTCGAGTATTTGTAGTTACAGAAAAATCACCTTTCTTTCGCTCATTAACATCATTGCCTGAAAATTGTCTATTTCATTTAGTTGATTGTGGGAAATATTATCGCTAAAGTTAAGTTATATGAATTATTTATAGCTGCAATCTGGCAAACGACCCTTTTAAAATCCTTAATTCACTAATATAGTTTACAAAACTTAACAATATAGCCATCATGACTCCAAGAATTCTTTATGTTCGCCTCCCTTGTAATCCAATTTTCCCCATTGGAGTTGTCTATCTTGCAGACCATGTCCGCAAGCTATTTCCCAATGTAGAGCAAAAAATATTTGATTTGGGGACTGTTCCTCCCTTAGACTTTAATCGCGCCCTAGACAACTGTATCGATGAATTTCAACCATCTCTACTAGTATTTTCTTGGCGAGATATTCAAATTTATGCTCCTGTAGGGGGTAGGGGAGGAAATCCTTTACAAAATGCTTTTGAATTTTACTATGCCAAAAACCCATTGATCAAACTTAGAGGTGCATTGGGAGGATTAAAGGTAGCCAGTGCTTACTATGGAGAACTCTGGCGCAATACGGGTCTAATTAAAAGGGGCTTAAGCAAAGCCAGAAAGTACAATTCTGAAGCTCGTGCGGTAGTTGGAGGCGGTGCGGTAAGCGTATTTTACGAACAATTGCAGCAAGATTTACCCCAAGGAACGATTGTTTCTGTTGGAGAAGGAGAACAACTCCTAGAAAAA
>NZ_JBZNBU010000196.1:0-9727 GCF_058530065.1 Waterburya sp.
CATTGGTGACAATTTAACGTCTTGTGTTGTTTGTCAAACGCTTTTGAGTAATGAGTAATGAGTAATGAGTAATGAGTTTTGCACTAATCCTAAAGCAATTTAAAGTCCGAATTACTCTTTAATCTATAATCCATGTACAGTGTCTAATATTCATAAACAACACTATATGTAGTATTTGACTAATGAATAAGTTTCTTAACTTGTCACGATTGGGGAATGGGGAATGGGGAATTTAAAACAGTACTTTTTTACTTAAGTTTCCTATAAAGACATGACTGTAAAATGGAGCTACTTAGCGTTGTAAGAGCTTTTCCATTTCTACCCAAACGAATACCAACATACTAAAACCCAAACAGACCAGCAAATCCGTAGGACTGAGTGTAGTGGTTTCAAAAAAGTTGCGTAAGGGTGCAACGTATATCAGTAGCAATTGAAGGACTATAGTTGATGCGATCGCAGCCAATAAATAAGGATTGGCAAAAAAGTTCATTTCAACTGTCAGCCGAGTATTAGAACGAACTGCCAAAGCGTGACCCATTTGCGCCAGACACAGGGTGGTAAACACCATTGTTTTCCAGCGATTAGGATCGATGGCAGCATTGTTAAGGTCGCGATTGTACGACCACACCATTAAAGCAATTGTAATTAAAGCAAAGATAATCCCAATTCTGACGATATAAAACCCCAAACCCCTGGCAAAAATATTTTCTTGCGGATCGTATGGTGGGCGGTTCATCACGTTAGGCTCGGCAGGTTCTAGAGCTAGGGCTAAAGCTGGCAAACCATCAGTGACTAAATTCATCCACAGAATTTGTAAAGGCGATAGAGGAACGCTACCCAAACCCAGCAGGGGGGCAGCAGCAATAGTTAATACTTCACCGACATTACTACCGAGAATGTATTTAATAAAGCGACGAATATTATCATAAACGACTCTGCCTTCTTCTACCGCAGCCACAATGGTGGCAAAGTTATCGTCAAGTAAAACTACATCGCTGGCTTCTTTGCTGACATCCGTTCCTGTAATCCCCATCGCAATGCCAATGTTAGCCTGTTTGAGGGCAGGAGCATCGTTGACTCCATCCCCCGTCATCGCCACAAATCCTCCCTTTTTTTGCAACGCTCGGACGATTTGTAACTTGTGTTCGGGAGCGACACGAGCATAGACATTAACTCGGTCTACTGCTTGTTCTAGTTCTTCTGGCGACATTTGGGCTAGCTGAGAACCATTTAAAAAGCGATCGCCTTCCCGAGCAATTTGAAGCTTATTGGCAATCGCCATTGCCGTTAGGGGATGATCCCCTGTAATCATAATCGGTCGAATTCCCGAATGCCGACAGCGTTCTATGGCTGCTTTAACTTCCGCTCTTGGGGCATCGAGCATTCCCACCATGCCCAACCAAATTAACTGTTGTTCGCTATCGTCGTTCTCTTCTAAATTTAGGGAAGGAATTTCTGTCAATGGTTTACAGGCAAAGCCTAAAACTCTCAAGCCTTCACTGGCAAGTTGAATACTGGTTTCGCTAATTTGAGTTTGATGGGATTCTGTAAGGGGTAGAACGGTATCCTCAATTTGAATGCGATCGCATTTTTCTAACAGAATCTCGCTAGAACCTTTGCTATAGAGAACATAGGGAAAATCTTCCGCAGCATTGGTTACAACCACTGACATTCGCTTGCGTTTGGAATCAAAAGCCAGTTCTCCAACCCGCTCTACGGTTAATTCTTCCCGAAAAATCCCTGCTTTACCTGCCAAACTTAATAATGCACCTTCTGTGGGATCGCCTAACATCGACCATTGAGATTCATATTGGCGTGCTTTTTTCGAGTGCTGCAACAAAGCATCATTGCAAATCACACAGGCTAGCATGAGTTTTTGCACTTCTGGTTTGCCTTCAATGCGATCCTCGTCAGGAGCGATAAATTCTCCTACTGGTTGATAACCTTCTCCAGTAACCTGAAAATCAATCCCAGGAGTGCTTACCTGCTGCACGATCATTTTGTTCTGGGTTAAAGTTCCTGTCTTGTCCGAGCAAATAGTCGTAACCGAGCCGAGGGTTTCTACCGCAGGCAGTTTGCGAATCAGAGCCTGACGGCGGATCATTTTTTGGGTGCCAATGGCAAGGGTAACAGTTACCACCGCAGGCAATCCTTCAGGAACTACCGCTACTGCCATACTCAAAGATGTTTCGAGAATTTCTTCAAAGATTTGCCAGCCCGATTTTAATAAACCGCCCAAAGTAATTAATACGACTAAAGTTAACGAACCACCTACTAAAACAGTCCCTAATTGGGTCATGCGTCGTTGCAAGGGTGTCGGTTCTGTCTCTACTGTTTGTAGCATTCGGGCGATCGCACCTATTTCTGTCTTCATGCCGATATTGGTTGCCACAGCTTTAGCTCTGCCTTTAACTACTTCCGTGCCTTTAAATACTAAATTAAGGCGATCGCCGAGAGGAGTATCTTCAGTAAAGACGGTATGAGCTTCTTTGTTTACTGCCGTAGCCTCTCCCGTGATAGCAGACTCAGTTACCTGAAAGTTTTGCACCTCTATTAAATAACCATCTGCGGGAATCTGCATTCCTGTTTCTAGTACCATAATGTCTCCAGGAACTAATTTCACTGCATCGATTTGGCAAAGGATATTATTACGAATTACCTTAGCTTGAGTTGTCGAGAATTTTCTTAGAGCAATCAAAGCTTTTTCGGCACGACTTTCTTGTAGGTAGCCAAGAATTCCGTTTAAAATTACGATTGTAAATATTGCAATAGAATCTTTGGGAAAATTGCCGTGACGGATATCTAGAATAGCAGAGATAATCGCAATGACAATCAGCATGACTAACATCACGTTAGTAAATTGCTCCCAGAAAATTTTTAGGTTGCTTCTGCCGTTGGTTTGCTCCAGTTGGTTTTCGCCAAACTCTTTTTGTCTTTGCCAGATTTCTTCATCCGATAATCCAGAATCAGCATTGCTTTGTAGTGTTTCTATAACCTGTGCTGATTTGAGAGTATGCCAGTTCTTCATATCAGATATTAATATTGCTATTCTTCAATTAATGAGACACAGTTGGTTTAGTTTTTGTTGATGATTAGTAATTAATCGATTTTAAATTATTTTTGTGTATCTCTTTTTCTTTGAGAAAGGTTATCTAAGATAACACTTATAAAGTTAGCAATCCACCAGCAAAAATAGAAATTAAATAAAAGCCTCACCTGCCATTCTTCTGACTCTCCTTGGTAATCCAATACCAAGCATTGAAGCAACCCAAGGCTACGCCGATAACCAAACACATCAATGTCCAGGAATATTGACTGGGAAAATGAGTGTCGATCCACACCCCTAAAGCAATACCCAGCAAGGAAGGAATCGCCACCGACCAACCCACCATGCCAAACATCCCCAAACCAAACCAGATAGTGTTTTTCTCTTTTCTAGCTTTAAGTTTACGATCGCTCTTTGAACCAATGCGATCTGGAAAAGACTTTTTACCCATGTCCCAACTCCCGAAAGTGACGCATCATACTTACCTCAAATTTGGCTAATGCCGAACGGGTCAATTTTTCTTGTTCGTCCAATACCTGAAACTGTTCAATTACCCCTTGTTTGAGACTAACTAAATCTTCTCCTTCTACTGCATTGCGAGTCGATACTAAAACTTCTGCCCCACACTTAACTAAAATCCCTTCATCTACAGCGACGAATATTTCTCGTTCCGTTTCCGTAGTCAAGCTGAGTATGCCTGGAACTAATGAAGCTACAAAATCTACATGATTGGGCAACAAACAAAAATGACCATTTTCTGCTTCGGCAATGACTTTGGTAACAGAGCGATCGATTAGAATTGCGCTTGGAGTTAAAACTTTTAATTTCATCTCAATTTAACCTTCGGTTAGTTATTAGTTTTTGGATCTAAGCCCCCTCTCATAATCTTCGATTTGAGAATCTTAATTAATTAGTGGTTCGGGCGGTCAGCATTGTGGGTCAACCCACTGGTTAGCCCTCAAAATCTACTAATTAATTGAACTAAAAACTAACTACTAACTACTAAAAACTCTTTTAAGAGATTGAACTAATCAAAAGCTATTTTGACAGCAGATTGTGAGCAGATTGTGATGCTGAAATAATACTCTACAATAACCCATAAAATTATAATCTTCTCAAAAATGAATCAAGATAAATACGATGCTGCAAAAGGCTGTTTGTTGGGTGCGTTATGTGGCGATGCTGCGGGTGCTACCCTAGAATTTTTAACCAGCGAACCTTCTCCAGAACAAACAAAATGGGCGATGGGTATGCCTGGAGGGGGAAAGTTAAATGTTGCCCCTGGGCAAATTAACGACGACGGGGAATTAACCCTGTGTATGGCTCGTGCTTTGGCAGAAAGCGAGACTTTCGATCTAGAAAAAATTGCTCGCAGTTATGCCGAGTGGATCGAATCTCATCCGTTTGATATTGGCATTACTACTATTTCTTCTCTGGGTGCGTTTCGGGGTTTACCAGCCGATAAAAGTTACGCTCAAGCCATGACTAACGCCGCCTATGTTAACTGTATGCGATCGAAAGCTAATGGTAGTCTGATGCGGAATACTCCCCTGGGAATTTGGGGACATAATTTAGCTATTGCCGATCTAGCTGATTATGCTCGACAGGATAATGCTTTATCTCATCCCAACCCTAGTTGTGGTTTGGCAGTGGCTTGTTATACCATTGCGATCGCAACTTTGATCGAGCAGCCAGGGGAAAGAGAATTGGCTTTTAATCAGGCTAAAACCTGGTTGGAATCTCAAGAAGAAATAGCTAAAGAACAAAAGGAATATACTAGCTGGCAAGAAGTACGGAGTTGGCTGGCGGATGCAGAAAATTTAGTTTCCGTACCTTTTACTCCTCACATTGGTTTTATTCAAATTGCCTTTACTCATGCTTTCTTACATTTATTAATCGGCTCGAATTACCAAGAAGCGATCGCCGAAACTCTTTTAGGTGGTGGAGATACCGATACCAACGCTTGTATTGTGGGGGGGTTGATTGGGGCAGCAGAAGGAGTAAATGCCATTCCTCAAATTATGCGCGATCGCGTTTTAAACTGCGATACTAGTCTTGGCAAACATCTGCGCCCTAGCTTTCTTCATCCCAGACAAGTTGATGAGTTAATTAGTAAGTTAATGAACTGAATTATCTTGAACCATTACAAAATTGTAATAATAAGTATTTTCTTCAATGCACAACTAAAAGCAATCGGCATAAGCTAGAGGAGATGAATGAAAATTGCCGAGTATGGAAACTCAAGAATTAAAGTTTCTTCTTAAATTAATTGGTCGAGATAATTATCGCGGAAAAATTGCCGATTTAAAACCTAATAGTAAAACTACCGTTGCCAAAACTCAAAGTATTTGTTGCAGTTTGCGCGATCGCGAATTATTAGATTGCCAACGATGAATTGTTTGTCTAACAGTTGATGAAGCACATTCTAGGTATCCTGCTATCTCTTTGACTGTTTTTCCTCTACTGTTGAGACGTAGCATACTTGCTCTCTGTTTTGTTCTTCGGGGAACTTGATTGGCTAGCTCTAACTCTCTTAACGTTTTGTCTTCTTGTTTGGTTAGAGTTATTTTTAGTCCTGCTGGCACTTTTACTGGCGCGGCATATCTATTAGGCAAAGGAGACTTAATCTATCAAGTAGGGGCAAAATCCCAAAGATTGCAAAGTTTATATATAGATTCTGTATATTTGCGCTCGACAATCAACAAACTATCAATAAAGATTAAATACTCATAAATCTCAGGGAAATTTCTGATAGTATAATTGCTTAAGTTCTAATATCTTATCGATATATTATCGATTCTAAAGATGGGTTTAAAAATAGTCAGAAATTTTGACGCAAGCTTTGTTCTCGATACGGAATCCCGCGAAATTTTATTCCGCTTGCTGACAAATAAGACTTTTACAGATGATATTTGCCAAAGATTGGGAGAAACTGAAATCATATTTACAGATTTATTGTTTCAACCAGTACCCTACAGTCAGCATACTCCCAAAGGAATGCCCCGCGAGTTTGAAAAATATCACAACTCGAAAGAATTCATTATTATTAATGTCCCGCCCAATTTTATGTTTCAAGCTAAAATTTTTAAACCAAGTCGTCTCTGCGCTATCTATCGTAAGGTTTAGAAATTTTTACTGCTAAAATTAATCTCAATCAAACAAATATGTCTGCCCAAACCACCATTCCTTCTCTCAATAGTTTGGAGTATTTTCCTTACATCAATAACGAGGGAACTATCATCGAAGACATCCAAGGAAAAATTGGCGTATATGCTATTTTCGATCGCGACCAAAAAATGCAGTATGTAGGATATTCTCGCGATGTCTATCTCAGCCTCAAGCAACATTTGATTCGCCAACCAACACAATGCTATTGGGTGAAAATGCAAACCATCGATCGCCCCAGTCGCAAGATTCTTCAAGAAATTGCCGATAGCTGGATTGCGGAAAATAACTCAACTCCTCCTGGTAACGAAGGGGAAAAATCCCCCTGGATCGAACCAATTGATGCCAATCCTGCTATGACAGAATCAGAAAAGGCACAATATAACCAAAGCGATGAATTAGGACAAATTAAAATACGAAAAACAGTAGCTAGAAGAGTTGAAGCCGAACTTCAACAACAATTAAGCGACCGTGGTGTTACCATGAATATTCGGTTTAACCCTAAACTAAAAGAAAAAGGTCTCTTAGACTTAAAGTAAACACGACATCTAGATAATCAAAAATAATAAGAAGTAAATACGATAAATACAAATATTGTGCCTACTCTTATAATTAGCCGAGTTGTTTCTAGATAGATCGCTATTCTCTGTACGATCAAGCATGAAAGCAATACTATTAAACAACCGCTATCGCATTCTCAAAACCTTGGGTAGAGGAGGATTTGGGGAAACCTATCTGACTGAAGACACTCATATGCCTTCGGGACGAAAATGTGTGGTCAAACAACTCAAACCGATTGTCAAAAATCCCAAAAGCCCTAAAACTCCCTTGTGGATGAAAGAAAGGTTTCAGCGAGAAGCAGCAATCCTCGAAGAACTAGGGCAAGACAGCGAGCAAATACCCCAGCTTTATGCTTATTTTTCCGAGAATGACAAATTTTATCTCGTACAAGAATGGATTGAAGGACTAACTTTAGACCAATATTGGGAAAGAGAAGGTAACCTGCATCGAGATGAAGTCAGACAAATCCTGATTCAACTACTACCAGTTTTAGGCTATATCCACGGTTGTCGCATCATCCATCGGGATATTAAGCCGGAAAATATTATTTTACGCCAAGAAGATAACTTACCTTTCTTAATTGATTTTGGTGCGGTTAAAGAAGCGATCGCCACAGAAGTAAACGAAGATTCTAGTAGCAACTACTCCGCCTCCATTGGTACTCCTGGTTATATGGCTTCGGAACAAGCAGCAGGTCGTCCGATCTATTCTAGCGATCTCTACAGTTTGGGTTTAACAGCAATCTTTTTGTTAACGGGAAAATCTCCCCACGAATTGGAAACCGATCCCCGCAATGGAGAAATTATTTGGCGAGATCTAGCTGAAAATATTGACCCAGAATTAACAGACATTATTGACAAAGCCATTCGCTTTCATCCCCGCGATCGCTTTAGTAGTGCCTCTCAAATGCTAGATGCCCTAACTGAGGGCGTAAAGCGAAAAAATCATAGTTTAACGGGAGCGACTTTAAACATTTCTCCTGGAAGCTATTCTGCGGGGGATAACTATAGTAACGGTAAAGTTCGTACTGTTGCCCTCCAACCCAAAGGAGGCAAGTCAGCCCAAAAATCTAATTTATTAGTTACAGTTAGTTCTTTTATTTTAATTGCTCTGGCAGTGGCAGGAGGAACGTTTGCAGCGGGTTTTGCTATAGTATCTAGTTTATTGCGATCGCCCGAATCCCCCAACCAACAAGCACAAGTTAATTCTCCTCGTTCTCAACCCGACATATTTGTCAATCCTGAAGAAGAGATCGATAATCAAGAAGATAAAAACGAAGCAATAGCCAGAGAGGGTACAGAAGAGCTAGAAACTAAGAAAATACCTAAAATACTGACCGATCTTAGAGAAGAAGCCCAGCAAACCTCCCCCAACTCGGAAAAAAATCCAGATGACAAAACACCTAAAACTTTAACTAAAGTCGAGGTAGAATCAGTACCAGAAATTAATATTCCTATTTTGAGGACGGGAACATCTGAAAGCCAATTGGTTAGTACTTTAGGTAAGCCTAATTCCGAAAGAAAGGGATTTCGACCCAACTCCAGAGTCTTAGTTTATTACGATGTAGTTCCAGACCGAGTTAACCTTAGCTACGAATCAGATAGTACGGGAAAAATTCGTCAAACTGATGTTGTTTTAAACTCATCGGTTAGTCTAGGAACAATGCAGCAAACCCTGAGTAAAATGCTGGGAGGTAATGCTCCTGCTGATGTTAAGGTAAAACTACGAGATGTTTATAATCGTCAGACCAATTTTAGTTTTTTTAAATTAAACGAGCTCGAAGGTAAGGTACAAAGAGATAGTAAAGATCGTATCAGTATTTCAGTATGGGATAGAGGGTTTCAATAATACTAGGTAAATTTAAGACGAATTAGCTTATCTGATGTTAGGTTTATTGTCAAATTTGGGAACAATAAGTCTGATAATTTCTTAGAAACCACAACTACCGTGACTATAGCAACGAAGCTAGACACCCAAAAATTGTTGTCTCAACTAGCAGAAACTAAAAGCTCTGGTTGCCTAGAGTTAACTACAGAGTTAGTTTCTTGGAAAATCTATTTACAGCAAGGTAATTTGCAATATGTTTATTGTTCTATACAAACCCTAGATAGGTTTAAATATCATCTACATTCTTTAGATTTGAGACAAGCTCTTAGTAGCATACAAAATATACCTCAATCTATAGTTAATGTTCAACATTCTTCTCCGGCTCAGAATCTTTATAGTAAAGTTATTTCTTGGCTATTAACAGAACAAGCTTTAAATTTCTCTCAAAATTCTAGACTAATTCAAAATATTAATAAAGACGACTTTTTCTCGTGCTTGTGGCTAGACCGAGGTATTTATCAATGGCACCAAGAACATTCAGTCCCCCTTTGGATTCCACAACAAATTAAAGACTCTTTAGCAGTAAATATCTCAGAATGTTTGAGTGCTGCTCAAGCAGCGTCAAAACAATGGCAAAATTGTTGCGAGAAACTAATTTCTGTCCATCAGCGTCCTTATTTTCCTCCTGGTTGGGAATCGAAATCTCTACCCGTTTCTGGTTCTTTAGACCGCAAAACTTTGATGGAATTAACTAAAGTTTTAAAAGGAGGTACTAGTATTCGTCAATTATCGGTTTTATTAAAAAAAGACGAAATTCAAGTAGCCAAAATTTTGTCTCCATATATTGAAGAGAAAATTATTTATTTACATCATGCTCCATCACCCCTAAATAAATTACCCTACATTCCTCGAACTTCTAAAAAGATCGTAGAATCTTCATCAGGAATTGGTAGAGATATTCAATCTGTTGGTGATGACCCTACGCATAAGAGTAAAACTTGGAAAATCGTTTGTATTGATGATAGTCCGACTATTCTTAGCGAAATCGCACGGTTTTTAGATGGAAATAAATTTAAAATCACTGCCGTAGACGACCCCGTACAAGCCGTATCTAAAATTTTTAATATC
>NZ_JBZNBU010000197.1:0-1322 GCF_058530065.1 Waterburya sp.
AATTACAGCCGTTTTCAGTTGAATAGCTCTCTGGGAAAATTTACTAGTTCGTAGTTTTTAGTTTTTAGTTCTTAGTTCTTAGTTTTTAAAGTTTAATTATGTGGTCTACCCATGTGAAAAGCGCAGTAAAATCTGGTTGGTTGATAGCACCTGTTGAATAATCTTTTTCAACCAACAACTAGAACTTCGCCTTATGAGAGAAAATCCGCTAAAGTAAGTAATAATACCAAACATAGCTAGAAATAAGTTTAGATGGCATCTTCTTCAATCGCAGTTAGAGAACTTCCTTTATTTCCCCTACCTGAAGTAGTCTTATTCCCCAGCCGTCCTTTGCCCCTTCATATCTTTGAATATCGTTATCGGATTATGATGAATACGATTTTAGAGAACGATCGCCGTTTTGGAGTGCTGTCAATCGATCCTGCTACTGGAGAGATTGCTGAATATGGCTGCTGTGCGGAAATCCTTCACTTTCAAAGACTCCCTGACGATCGCATGAAAATGCTCACCTTCGGACAACAAAGATTTAGAGTATTAGAATATGTCCGTGAAAAACCATACCGAGTTGGCTTGGTAGAATGGATCGAAGATAAAGCTCCTACTAAAGATTTAACACCCATTGCAACTGAAGTAGGAGATTTATTGCGAGATGTAGTTCATTTTTCCGCTAAGTTAACTAGCCAAAAAATCGAGCTTCCCGACGATTTGCCTAGTTCCCCTACGGAATTATCTTATTGGGTAGCTAGCAACTTATACGGAGTTGCTTCGGAACAACAAGCATTACTAGAAATGCAAGATACTCTAGAACGCTTGCAAAGGGAACAGGAGATTTTGAGTTCTACTCGCAGTCATTTAGCAGCAAGAACAGCTTTAAAGGATGCTTTAGATGATTGATAATGAATAATTTATCTTGACTATCTTTTATAGTCATTCCTAATAAGAACCATACGAAAATATGTACTAATTATTGCTCCCTAATCCCTAACCCCTAATCCCTAATCCCCCGAACAAATTACTGAGATAGTACGGAAATTAATTAGAACGACTATATTTTGCTAAAAACTATTAGAAAATTAATTAAGGATTTAATCGTATTTCTTATAGTTAATTTTCTTTTTTAATTAGCTTTGGTTCGACTGAAAAAACGCTCTAAATAAAAAAGAAAATTAACTATAAGAAATACGATTAAATCCTTAATTAATTTTCTAATAGTTTTTAGCAAAATAAAAGATAGTCAAGATAAATTATTCATTATCAATCATCTAAAGCATCCTTTAAAGCTGTTCTTGCTGCTAAATGACTGCGAGTAGAACTCAAAATCT
>NZ_JBZNBU010000198.1:0-16596 GCF_058530065.1 Waterburya sp.
AAAACCTAGAGTAAGTCAATTACTACATATAATGTTTAACCCCTCGATTGAATTTATACAGGTAATGTAATCTATAGATATGTGCTGGCTGCCTGTTTCAACTGAGCTACTAAAGACTAAGAACTAAAGACTAAAGACTAAAGACTAAGAACTAAAGACTAAAGACTATTCTCTTCGAGCAATTCTCTTATCCCGAACTCAGGTTAAGTAGTAGTAGTCGGTAGTGGGTAATTAACTGTTAGCAACTAACAACTAACAACTAACAACTAATCCTTTAACCAAAATGCCCACTAACATATTTTTGAGTGGATTCTTCTTGGGGATTTTCAAAGATATTTTCAGTGCGATCGTATTCCACCAAATAACCAAAGCGGTTGCCCGATTCTCCTTCTTCGGCATTAAAAAAAGCGGTCATATCCGCTACCCTAGTTGCCTGTTGCATATTGTGAGTCACAATGACAATGGTGTAATTTTCTTTGAGTTGATGAATCAAATCTTCTACTTTTTTGGTAGAAACGGGATCGAGTGAAGAACAAGGCTCATCCATCAAGACTACATCAGGCTTAAGGGCGATCGCTCTAGCAATACATAAACGTTGCTGTTGCCCCCCAGAAAGTGACAAACCATTTTGTTTCAGCTTGTCTTTTACTTCCTCCCAAATAGCTGCCTGTTTTAAAGACTTTTCCACTAAATCATCCATATTATCTTTATAGCCATTGATTCTGGCACCATAAGCAATGTTTTCATAAATTGATTTGGGAAATGGATTGGGTTTTTGGAATACCATCCCAATGCGTCGTCTTACTTCAACCGCATCAATGTTGTCTGAGTAAAGATTTTTATCGCGGTAAATTATTTTGCCATCAACTTTACAACCATCAATTAGATCGTTGAGGCGGTTAAAGCTACGCAATAGGGTACTTTTGCCACAACCTGATGGACCAATTAAAGCCGTAACTTGATTTTTAGGAATGTCCATATAGACTCCCCGCAAGGCAGCAAAATCATCATAGGATACGGTGACATCTTCAGCTTTGAGAATCGTTTCTGATTGAGAGGCTTGCGATCGCGACTGTGATGTTTTTTCTTGAGTAGACATGAGTAAAATCTCTCCTAAATTAATTTGTTAATAAATACTCTTACGAGTTGCCCAGCGCGAGATAATATTGGCAAGTAAAATTAGTACCACCAAAATTAAAGAAGCAGCCCAAGCTAACTCTTTCTGGTTTTCATAGGGGACAGTAGCGTAGTTGTAAATCAGAACCGAAAGGGAAGGAATCGGCTCAAATAAACCTTGGGGCCAGAATTGAGTAAATAGAGCCGTGAAGATTAAAGGTGCAGTCTCTCCTGCTGCTCTGGCGATCGCCAGGGTCGTTCCCGTAACTATTGCAGGTATGGCTGCGGGTAACACAATTTTTAGTACGGTATGAAAATTAGAAGCCCCAACCCCTACTGATGCCCAACGTACCTCCTGAGGAACGATTTGTAATGCCTCATCGGTTGTCCGCACCACAATCGGCAACATCAACACAGCCAAGGCAAAACCCCCCGCAAAAGCCGAAAAACTATCCGTTCTCAGGACGATCGCGCCATAGGCAAAGATCCCGACAATAATTGAAGGCACGCCACTCAAAACATTGGTGAAAAAACGAATCCAACGAGCAACCCTTTTGGGGGCAAATTCCGATAAGTAAACTGCTGCTAACACGCCGATGGGAATACTAATGGCAGCAGCAATACCAACTAATATCAGCGTTCCCACAATAGCATTAGCAACACCACCACCTTCTTGAAATGCTGCTGGGGGCAACTCAGTAAATAAGTTCCAGTTGAGACGAGAGCCACCTTTAATAATCACGTAAACAATTACCAATACTAAAGGTAATAAAGCCAACCCTAGTAAAGCAAAAGCCAGAGTGGTAAGCAAAGTCCCAATAATAGTACGAGGGCGAGTCTGAGAAATCTCTAAGGTATCGAGGCTATTTTGTTGATAATAAGTTTCAGATGACATAACTAACAACTAATACTTTTTGACTTTCTGAATAATTGACTCTGCTAAAATATTGACCGCTAAAGTGATGGCAAATAAGACTAATCCTGCATACATTAAAGAGTCTCTTTGCAAACCACTAGCTTCCGAAAATTGATTCGCCATTAGAGAGGCAATGGTATTAGCAGGAGCGAGAATGGAAAAATTGAGCTCGTTACTATTGCCAATCACTAAGGTTGCTGCCATTGTTTCTCCTAAAGCTCGTCCCAAAGCTAGCATCGTACCGCCCACTATGCCCGAAAAAGCTGCGGGAATTAGCACACTAAAGATCGTTTGCCATCTGGTTGAGCCGACGGCATAAGCACCAGAACGGAGATTGGGGGGAAGAGAAGCCAAGGAATCACGAGCGATCGCGGTAAGGATAGGTAAAATCATAATCGACAAAATAATTCCCGCAGGAAACATTCCAGGACCAATATATTGAGTGGAAAAAAGAGGAAACCAGCCTAGATTAGTATGTAACCAAGAACCAATCGGCTTGAGAAACGGAATTAGCACGTATATTCCCCACAGTCCATAAACTACGCTAGGAATCGCTGCTAATAGCTCGACTAAAAAAACTAAAGTGCGACGGACAGATCGAGGCAGAAAGTTTTCACTCAAGACGATCGCGCAACCTACTCCCACAGGAAAAGCAATTAATAAAGCGATTAGAGAACTAACCACAGTACCGTAAATCATCGGCAAGATGGCATATTGTTTTTCGGGCGGATTCCAGGCACTATTGGTTAAAAAAGACCAGCCAAATTCTTTAATAGCGGGAACAGCTTGTATTCCGACTCGAATTGCAATCCACAGCAAAACTCCTGCTATGGCAAATGCCAAAATGCGTGTCAGCCAGATAAAACTGCGATCGATACCTTTTTCTGTAGTTGTCCGTTTTTTATTGTCTGTTTGAGAGTTAACAGCAGTAGAAGTCATAATGCTCAAAAATATGGGTAAACTTGGTTATTTTTATTTATTTTTGACTGCTATTTACAGTATTTATTAAATTGAGAGTTGACAGTTTTGTATCTGTTTTTACTTTTATTTATTGCTAATTATTAACTGCTCTTCTTACTATTCAAATATAATTTTTAACAGCGTTTTTAATCTATTTCTCAAGATAGAGATAGTAAAATAAAATATATTTTACTTCTTAATTTTTTCTTAATAAAATATTAATTGCAACATAATATTCAAATAAATAAAAGTTTATTCACAGGACAACTTGAATACTTGCTTTATTTCTGATTAATTAAATGATAGAAGCTTTAAAATAATATCAATATTTGCATTATTAATTACCCTTGAAAATTTAAACTATATCAAGTAATTAATGGATTTATTTAATCTTTATTAAAACAAACATCTAGCAAAAGTTATATTAACTCTACAACTAAAGTTAGAGATTGTAATTTTAAATATTTTAATAATATTTCTTTAAAAAAAAACTTAATTTCATCTTTACCTATCTTGATTAGTATTAATTACTAAGAAAACAATTTACAAATTATTCAACACAAAGAGGGAACAACTATTCCTGAAGACTTTGCTCTTACCGTCCCCGATCCTGAAAATCCCGATGCTTATCCGATTGCGGGTTTAACTTGGCTATTACTCTATCCTGAATATGACGATCCTACTAAGGCACAAGCTTTACAAAACGTTGTAGACTGGGCATTAAATAATGGAGACGAATACGCTCGACAATTAGGCTATATTCCTCTACCCCAAAATGTAGAGCAAAGAGTAGTTGAAACCATTCAGCAAGAGGTAATAGCCAATCAATAGCAAGATATTTAGGCTATTGGTAGTTTGAGCTTTTAAATATTTGAGAATTTACGTACAAATACCATAAATATGATGGTGGGCATTGCCCACCTTAATTTACTGACATTACTGAATATGTAATACTAATAGTCAAATGTAAAAAGTCTACCCTTGCGGGGTAGTGGGTAGTTAGGACAGTTATAGGTTATAGGTTATATTTGATAGCGGTAAATCAAAAAAGGAGTGTTGTCTCTTCCTCTTCTGATAATCGAAGTTAAGCTATCGCGACTGTCATCAAACCGAAACACTTGTTCTCTAATTTGCGCTCGCAAACTATCTTCATTAGAGATACGATACCGTCTGGTATAAGCTGTATAGTCAGAACCGATTTCATTATCGATATAGTAGGAACTATCGATATCTCCTGACTCTGTAAAACCATCATCACCAAAAATATATCTATCTCTATTTTGTAATGGTACGAAGTCAATAGTATTGTTATTGTTGTTAACTACGTTTACACCATCAATATTGGCGGTTGTCTCTTCAGGGGATTGCTGCTGACTAGTATTGCAAAGATCGGTTAAATCCCGTAACTCTCCATCTGGCTCGATTATGTAGCATTTTGGCAGTTCTTGCTCCTGGGCTGCTGCTGGCGATGCGATCGCAGCCATAGAACTAAAAGCAGTCAGTAAAACTAAGAGTAATTTACGGCTCATTTTTCAATTATCAATGTCAGTATATTTACTTATTAAATATCATGATATTTTATATTTTTAATCGTTACAACAATTGCTACAATAACCAGTTTACTTAAACTTTTAATTTAAAGTTTTATTTTTATGTTACCTTCTTGGCGATCGCCTTTAGCTAGTGCGATTCATCGCAATCGCGCCAAACCCCATTCTCGTTATTTTCAACTGGCTACCGTTACTCCAGAAGGGTATCCTAGCAACCGTACTGTAGTATTCAGGGGATTTTTAGAAGACGATCGCAGCAGTCTAAAAATTATTACCGATCTTCGCAGTGGGAAAATTAAAGATATTAATTATCAAGCTTTAGGTGAAATTTGCTGGTATTTCACTAAAACCCGCGAACAATTCCGCATTAGTGGCAACTTACGTCTGGTAACAGTCGATGAAACCAATTTAGATCTACAAAAAGCCCGTAAAATAACTTGGCACAATCTTTCCGATGCAGCGCGATCGCAATTTGCCTGGGCAGATCCAGGTCAACCCGCAGCGGATAAGTCGGCTTTTGATGTCGATCTGCCAGATCCCAAGCTTCCCTTAGATAACTTTTGTTTATTATTGCTCATTCCCCAAAAAGTAGATCATCTAGAATTAAGGGGCGATCCGCAACGGCGTTGTTTTTATCAACTAGAAGCAGATGGTATGTGGTCGAGTCAGTTGGTTAATCCCTAGTAATTATAGTCATTCCAAAGAGAAACCATCTAAAAAATTTAATCTACGATCAAAGTCTAAAAACCTTCTGACCTCTGACCTCTGACCTTAAAGCTATTGAATCGTAGGTCAATTATTTAGAATGACTATAATTTGGCGTTATCTATTCTCAAGTTTCACTCCTACCTATTAACTAACCCTTTGCAACTTTTTTTTAATACCAAACAAATATAATTAATAGGAAAACAATATTGTTGTGGTTATAAACTCCTATGGAGTTATATATTAAAGTTGTTAAAATATGAATTGTTATAATCTAAAAAGCTATTTTGACTTTCTAGATTTAACTATTTTTCCACGAACAAAAGAATGTTTAAACAATGAAAAATTCATTCGATAAAGATGAATTAATAGTTTCTAAAGCTAGCCGACCTTTAGGAGAAATTTTAATTGAAGCAGGTTTAATTTCTGCCACTCAACTAGAATTAGCTTTACAACAGCAGCAGAATGATAATCGTCGAATTGGTGAGATTTTAGCCAATCATAATTGGATCGAACAGCAAACTGCGGATTTCTTTGTAGAAAAATGGCCTAAATTATTAAATCAAACACAAAAAAAACCTCTAATTTATTATTTACGCCAATCGGGTTTATTAAACGAACAACAAATTGCTCTTTTGTTGCGGGAGCAAAAACAACAAGAAAAACGAATTAGATTTCATCGCTTGGCAGTAACAAGAGGATATATCAAGCAATTAACGATCGATTTTTTCTTGGCTAATATTTTTAAAATTTATCACTCCAATGTTTTTTCTTTTACGAAGCCTTATGAAATTCTCACCAGATACAATCAAGGAGAAACTAATTTTCGTCGTACAGAGCTAACTAAAGCTCCTCTAATGGGAGTAAGCTTAAAGGGAATTCAATTAGATGGCTCTAATCTTAGAGAGGCAAATTTGAGTAGTGCTAATTTAAGTAGTTCTAGTTTAAAACAAACAAATTTAGCTCTAGTTAACTTGAGTAAAGCAGTCTTAGCAAATGTTAGCTTTGAGCGTGCTAATTTATGCCAAGCTAATTTGAGCAAAGCCCATTTAAAAGATGCAGATTTTACTCAAGCCAATCTTCAAAATGTAGATCTGACTGAAGCGTATTTATTTAATACAATCTTTGCTAAAGCAGACTTAAGAGGTGCAAAACTGCCTCAAGAATATACTTATAAAGTTTATTATGATGCAGAAACTATATTCGGCGATTCTTTTGACCCCCAACAAGCCCGATGGACTAAAATAGATTGCTAGTAAATTAATTAATAATTATTAAATCATTATTTTAGAATTGACTAATCAATATACTGTCCTCGATACTTACGAGGAGACTTATTTTGGGGATTTATTTTTTAAAGTTTAATTATGTGCTCTACCCATATGAAAAGCGCAGTAAATCCAAATTTACAACAAGAATAAAATAATAATTATCTAGAAATTGTCCCATAAATCTTACTTAGGAAAGGCTTAATTAGGAGAGGCTATTTTAGTTGGTTTACCCATTACGTAACCTTGAGCGTAGTCAATGCTAATTTCACCCAAATATTGAAGTATGCGGTCATTTTCAACAAATTCGGCAATTGTCTTAATTCCCATCAAATGAGCCACTTCATTAATTGAATTAACGATCGCGCGATCGTAATCTTCATTGAGAATTGCTTTAACTAAGTTACCGTCAATTTTGAGATAGTCTACGGGAAGACTTTTTAAATAGCCAAAGGAAGAAACTCCACTGCCAAAATCATCCAAAGCAAATTTTACTCCCAAGTTTTTCATAGTTGCAATAAACTTTTGAGCGTGAGTAATTTGAGAAATAGCAGCGGTTTCGGTAATTTCAAAACAAAGACAATCCCCAGATATTTGAGACTTTTCAATTAGATCGATCGCATAATTAGTAAATCTTTCGTCATTAATACTCGCACCCGATAAATTAATCGAAACTATAGCTTTTTGAGGAGCAAAATATTGTGCATAGGAATTAAGCGTTGCCTCTAATACCCAGCGATCCACAATCGTAATTACTCCATAACGCTCGGCTATAGGAATAAATTCTTCAGGAGCAATTGAATTTCCTTGACGATCTTTGAGTCGCAATAATATTTCATAATGTTGCCGTTGTTTGCCATCATCAATTGTGGGTTTAATTAATTGCTTGACTAGATAAAAACGGTTTTCTTTAATTGCTTGAGAGACATTAGCAATATGCCCCATTTGAACTTGTTGTAGATCGATTTCTTGACTGTTGTTTTCGGCAATATACACTCTACCTCTACCCAAGTTTTTTGCCTGATAGCAAGCAAGATCGGCACGACTTAATAAATCCGCTACATCCATAGATTGGCGAGCTATTCCCACCATACCGATGCTAACTCCAACGTTAAATTCTACGTTTTGCCACTTAAGACGATAGTTATTGATCGCATAAATTAGTTGCTCGCATACTTGCTCTGCTTCGTTAATCGAGCAACCTTCCAAAATTAGTCCGAATTCATCTCCACCTAATCTGCCTAAAGTATCCTCTTTGCGAATGGTGTTTTTTAATAGTTGCGCTAATTCTGATAATAGGCGATCGCCAGCCAAATGTCCTGCTGTATCATTAACAATTTTAAAGCGATCGAGATCTAAATAACATAAAACCGATTTGGTATTATATTTACGGGCTTTTTCAACAGATTTTTTCAGTTTATCATTAAATTCACGACGATTTAATAAGCCAGTCAGGTCGTCATAAGTAGCTTGATAGGCAATTTTTTGATAGAGATTTTGCTCTGAGGTAATTTCTTGTTTAACTCCTCGATATCCTTGAAATTTATTATCCCGATCGAATAAAGGATTGCCATTAACTTTAAAAATTCTGATTCGATCGTTTTTATCTTGCAGACTAAAAGTAAAATTTTTAAACGGTTGTTTGGCTTTAGTTATTTGTTGAAAAAGTTCCCAATCTACATCCAGTTTTGTATTATTACGGTGTAGATCTGGGGGATAGTGACCCACAAGATTAGATGGCTTTAAACCACATAAATCGTCGATATCCCCAGAGATATAAGAATATCTCAGTTGTGCGTCTAATTCCCAGAAAACATTTGCTCCTGCTTTAGCCAAGTCTCTATACCTTTGTTCGTTTTCCGCTAAAGTCTTAGTGGCGATCGCTCGTTTTCTACTTTTTTCAATTAATAAAACAATGGTTAAAAAGCTACACAAAAGACTTAAGACTGTAATTAAGACTAAAGTTTTATATTTGACATAAAAAGGTGGTTCGACATATAGTAACTCGCTATTGTCGGGTAAAAGTTCTAATTTGATATTGTGTCGTAACAGCTCTCGGTAATCAAAAACCCAACGATTTTTTCCTGTCAAGATGGGTCCAATTTCATCGGGTTTAGCTCCATCTAATATTTCTTGAGCTAATTCTACAGCTTGTCTGATATGGTACTGGCGATCGAATATTTTTCCGCCCACTACTCCTTTTCCCAAACGGATTTCGTCTTCAACATAAATGGGATTGGGGACCAGCTTTTGCAAAATTTGACTATCTTCGAGGGGATCGACAAAAGCTGGCTCAGAATTGCTTTGACGCAGCTGACCTAAAAGCAAAATTGGCAAGCGATCGGGATATTTACCCAAACGATTTTCGATATCTTCCACTGCTAGATCCTCAATTATTTCTACTGTCAAAGGTGGGTTAGATATGCTGTTTACTTCTTCAATTAACTGCAAATTTTCGCGCCCTGTTTCCGTAGAATCGACGATCGCAATAATGGTATTACTCCAAGTCTGTCTACTAGCCTCAATCGCAGTTTCTGCTACGGAATAGTTTTCAATGACTCCTGTTAGCCAGGGAGTGTCGAGTAATTCTTGTCTGAGATGTTTAATTCCCAAAAAAACCACAGGCAGATCGGCAAAGGCGAGATCCCTTTGTTCTAGCACTAAACGCAGACTGGGATCGTCTACCACCATAATTAGATCGAGAGGAATCCGATTATATTTTTTCTGGATGTAATCAACAAATTCTTGTTCGTGTTCTAATTTTGGATGACGTTGGCTATCCAAAAATTCGTGAAAAACATTGTTTTTGCGATTAATTTCGGCAAATCCTTCTTCTATTCCCATTTGCTGCTGTTTTGTCCAAGATAATTCAGCATGATGGGAATGAATAACCAAAATGTTATCTTCTGCTCGAACGGGAATAATATTAAAACCAAAATAAAATAAACTATAGATCGAGAAGGAAATCGGTTTTCTCAACAAACGATAAATTAAAATCAATATGCTAGCCAGTAACTTATGGTTGTGGTACATCGATCTACAAATTTGATATTGTGCTTACAAGCTAGCTAAATCTAACAAAATGTTCCAGGTAGAGATTTTAAAATTTGTGTCAGCCAGATTGGAATATTGAGTCAAAAAAATACTAGATACATTTAGCTCAACTTATCTTACATATTTTATGGTTCTCAGAGAGATTACTTAAAGATTATTTTCGTTTCTCTCAAATAAATTACTTGACTGAAAAAATTTTATTGTCAACTGTAATTATACGTTTTTTTTGGGAGATTGATTGCGATTTATAATTACTTGTTTTTTACTAAAAATTCATCGAAAAAATAATTACTAAAGAAACACACAATTTATAATTATAAATGTAATATTCAAAAATATGAATTCCATAAAATGAATAAATATAAAAATATTTTTGGGACGCAATTTTGGGCAAAAAAAATGGCGACTGCTTTGATTTTTTTGAGTTTACTATCTGGAAATGCAGTAGCGCAAAATAAATCAGTTTATACCCAAAAAAATATAGTAACTTTTGAACCGCCTCAAGGAGACAAACCCAAACAAACAACTGGAGGTGCATCTAGAGGAGAACAATGCCCTTTAGATGCGCGAAACTTAGATTTACCCATAACACCATTATTACCCACTGCTGCTCAAGCCTTAACTATTAAATCTCATCCTACATTAATGGTCTATCTACCAGAAACATCTGCCACCACCGCTTTATTTTCTGTAAGAGATGAAGCTGAGGATTATGATTATCAGACAGTTTTGCCCATTAGCAATCGCGCTGGTATTTTTAGTTTAACCTTGCCCGATGAGGCTCCTCCATTGAGTATCGAACAAAAATATCAATGGTCTTTAATTTTAATGTGCGATGGCAAGCTCAGACCAGATAGTCCTGTAGCTCAAGGTTATATTACTAGAATGACAAAAGATAATAATTTGACCCAAAACTTACCCCCAAATAACTCTTTAAAAAAAGCGATTATTTATGGTAAAGCAGGTCTTTGGTACGATACTGTAGCTAGTTTGGCAGAATTAAAAATAGCTCAACCTGAGAATAAAACCATCGCTGATAACTGGGAAAATTTATTGCAGCAAGTTGGTCTAGAAAAAGTCGCCAAAGCTGAATTTGTCGAGTAAATTGGAAGACAAAAGAATTGCAATTTATTAGGGACAAGCACCCTTGGTTCGATCAACCATAAGACAAAAATTTCAGCAGCTAAAAGGAGTAATGACGATCGCACCTCTAGTAACGATTGCGATCGTCGGAGTTAATCTGACTGGTATCTATCAGACTTGGGAATGGTCGGTTTTAGACCGATGGTTTCAGTTACGTCCTCAAGAAGATAAAGATCCTCGCATTGCAATCGTGGAAATAAGGGAATCGGATCTCAACAAATTAAGAGAATGGCCTATATCCGATCGCACCTTGGCAGAGTTATTGACAATTATTAAGCAACAAAAACCCAGAGTCATCGGTTTAGATTTATATCGCGATCTTCGTGTCGGAGACTCTCAAGAACAAGAGCAATTAGCCGCAATTTTTCGCTCCACTCCCAATTTGATTGGCGTTACTAAAGCCATTGGCGAGACGGTAAAGCCACCTCCAGTTTTAAAAGAGCTAGGTCAAATTGGCATGGCAGATCTGGTTTTAGATCGAGATGGTAAAGTACGTCGAGGATTAATTTCGGCAGAATTTGAGGATGGAGAAATATTATTAGGATTGGGGGCAATAACGGGTTTAATGTATTTAGAGCAAGACAATATTATTCTCGAAAATAGTCCCGACAATTCCAGTAAAATTTTGGGTAAAGCCACTATTAAGCCAGTCAAGAAAAACACTGGAGGCTACGTTAACGTCGATGCCAGAGGATATCAAGTATTACTCAATTACCGAGGCGGGGAAGATAGCTTTATTCGTACCTCTTTGAATGATGTTTTACAGGGAAACATTCCTCAGAATATGTTTCAAGATCGTCTGGTTTTAATTGGGTCAGTTGCTCCTAGTCTTAATGATTTATTTTTTACTCCCTATGACGGTAAATCATCAAGTAGCCCTAAAATTATGCCTGGGGTATACATACACGCCAACATTGCCAGTCAGACTCTCTCTAGTGCTTTAGATGGCAGGATTATGCTCTATGGTGTTACAGAAATGCTCGAATGGGTTTGGATTTTGGGTTGGTCGATTGTCGGTAGTGGCTTTAGTTTGCTTTTGTTAGAAAAGAACTTACTAGTTAAAGATCCGTTTAATTCAATTAAGTCAATTGCCGTTGGTCTTTTTCTTCCCGTGGCAATTTTGTTTACCAGCAGCTACGCTCTGTTTATTTTCGGTTGGTGGCTGCCAACTATTGCACCATTATTAGGGTTAATTTTAGCCAATTCAATTGTCACGGGATATCACTATCAAAATCAGAAAAAGATTGCTTTTACCGATGGTTTGACTAAACTAGCAAATCGTCGTTTCTTCGATCGCTTTATGGAACAACAGTGGTCGAAAAGTCAGCGAGATAAACAAGACTTGGCAGTAATTTTATGCGATGTCGATTTTTTTAAAGTTTATAACGATACTTACGGACACCAGTCAGGGGATGTGTGCTTGCAAAAAGTAGCTCTGGCTATGAGTAGTTCGGTGCGCGGTAGCGATTTGGCGGCTCGCTATGGAGGGGAAGAATTTGTAGTAGTTTTGCCTAATAGTAATCCCAAAACTGCCCTAATTGTTGCTAACCGCATTAAGTCTAAGCTGAAAGCCATGGAAATTCCCCATCAAGGTTCAAAGGTCAGTAAATATGTCAGTATCAGCATGGGCATTGCCAGTTTGTATCACAATCATACTATTTCCATTGAAGAACTTATAGAATCTGCGGATAAGGCTTTATATCAAGCCAAAAAACAAGGGCGCAATCGCGCCATAATTTATCAAGCTCAAGCAGAATAATTTATTCATTCATGTTTTTATAAGTAGCTACAGAAGAAGGGGAAATACGATTGAGATAGCGGAAAATCCAGTATTTCAAAACCGTATCCAGAATTACGGGGAAAGTAGCAATAAATAAGAAATTAAACTCGCGATTTTCGGGCAAACCTAAATGACGGGCAATACCTTCCAAAATTATTTCCCAACCGTGAGGAGAGTGATAACCTACAAACATATCCGTCAGCAAAATAATCAAAAAAGCCTTGGCACTGTCGCTCAAGCCATAGGCTATTTCATCTAAGAACGATTTAATAATTTGAATTTCTCGCTTGCAGAAGAAAATGATGCCGCCAAAAGCTAATAGAGAAAAGAAATCAGCAAATACATTACTAATAGCATTAACACCTCTAGCTCTAAATTCTGCGGATAATTCTGCGGCTTTTAGCTGAATTTTTTCTTCTTCTTCTGCTTGACTGAGATGAGAATCAGGATTGATGATATCTCGAAAATGAAGTTGTTCTTCATAGTGATGCAACGACCTAAATGCCTCTTCTTCCATATCTTTATTAATAAATAAAACTTGAGGCTGGCGATCGGCAAAGTAGTTTTGTACTAAAGGAAGAATGAATAAGCTCTTGCTTGCCTGATGGGTTAAGAGGGGAACTATAATTAAAATTAACAGAAAACGAATTGAAATTGCTGTTTTATTGCGACTTTTACGAAACTTTTTGACCACTTCTTCTTCTGTATCTTCTGCCTTGGGGTCGATTTCTTGGCGAATGCGTCCCAAAGTCCGCATAAAAGAACGAGGTAAAACGCTGGTTTTATCAGTAATAGTCTCTGTATTGGGTTCTTTACCGTTACTGGCTGATTTTGCCCGATTGAGAGCAATGGTGCGATTATTGCGATCGACAATTAAACGATTTTTTGGCTGATTCTTCTCTAAAGGACGAGTGGCAATTAGTTCGACCTCGTCATAGTCAGGGTGGCGATACTTATCAGTTACTGCGTCAATAAAAGCAAGTTTTTCAACGATAGTTAATTCTAGCTTTTCATCAAAACCGTTAGTATAGCGAACGACACTCTGACTCGAATCATTGGGTTGAGTATCAGAAAAAATCAACAAACCCCGACTCAATCTAAATTCTGCCAGTCTAGCTTCGATCTTTTTGAGATAGCTATTGAGATCGTTTTTAAAAACTTTAATTACGCTAGCAGAATATTCCACAGAATTCGCCGAGACAATTTGCCCGCCAAAATGATCGTCTTCGATCGCTTTAATTTTGATTGCTGCTCGATAGGCTGCATCTAAAGCTCGTTCGGGAGTTGCTGCTAGCCAACGTCTTCCCAGATTAACAATATTTAGCACATTCATTAACTTTAAGTTACGCCCTCAGCGATCTGATAAAAATTTAGCTTAATTTAAACAAAGATAGGGCAGAATTATAACCTTTCTCCGACTCAACTATTCAAATGATACACATCGATCGCTCAAAGGAATCAGCAATTAAATATTTGCTGGTTGATTGTTGTTGGTCGCTTGGATACGATACTATAGCCAGAGATACAACCATAACTTACTAGATTTATTACTTAAATTTAACCAAACTCTAGCGGTCAAAGATTTATGAAAATTTTAGTTGTTGAAGATGACGAAAGGATTAGCGATGCTGTAGTTGAATATCTGAGCGATTTACACTACGCTGTGGAAGCTGTCTATGATGGTCAAAGTGCTTGGGATCTATTAGATGTGTTTGCCTACGACATGATTTTATTGGATGTCATGTTGCCCGAAATGGATGGAATTACTCTTTGCCAAAAACTACGCAAAAAAGGTTTTGATATTCCTATTTTAATGCTCACAGCCAAAGACACCTTGGAAAACAAAATAGAAGGTTTGGACGCAGGAGCAGATGATTATTTGGTCAAACCTTTTGAATTAGACGAACTATCGGCTCGCATTCGTGCTTTGCTACGTCGCGGTGCGGGAAGCTTACCCCCTATCCTAACTTGGGAAAAACTAAAACTCGACCCCAGCAGTTGTGAAGTATTTTACAATGACAATCTTCTACCCCTAAGTCCTAAAGAGTATAAATTATTAGAATTTTTCTTGCGTAATGGTCGGCGGGTTTTCAGTCGAGCTCAGATCTTAGAACATCTTTGGTCTTTCGAGCAAGTACCAGAAGAAGCCACGGTCAAAGCTCATATTAGAGGATTGAGACAAAAATTAGAGGCAGCTGGCGCACCTCACGATTTAATTGAGACGGTTTATGGCTTGGGATATCGTCTTAAAGAAGAACCCCAACAGGTATAAATATTGAATATGTATCAAGGATTGCGATCGCGATTGCTGATTTATTACCTAATTGTTATGGCAGCAATTTTGAGTGTTTTCGGCACTGGGGTTTATGTTGTTTTTCGACGCAATTTATACAAGCAACTAGATAAAAAGTTATTGACCCTAGCTCAGTCGGCTACTCCTTCTTTTACTGCGGTACGAGATCGGGGGAATAAATATCTGAGTCAAGTTGAAGAAGTGCCTTGGCGAGATATCTTTAATCGAGATAGTCAGAGTTTGGAATGGTTTGATAAAGACGGAAATTTGCTTGGTCGCAAAGGACAAATTCAATTAGGAGTCCCTCCACAAGTAGGAACAACATTTATTCAAAAACCCGAAACAGAAAAGGTGTTCCGCACCCATACTCTATCAATGTTTATTCGTCGTAATGGCGAAGCAGGACCTCCTACTTTAGTGGGTTTTATCCGCGCCACTCAATCTAGCGAAGAAATAGAAGCAGCGGAAGAACAACTATTTTGGATTTTAGTTACTGGTGGTATGCTAACCCTGATCCTGATAGGTTTGGGGGGGTTCTGGCTAACTCAAAAAGCGATCGAACCGATTGAAGCGAGTTTCTTACAACTAAAACAATTTACTGCGGATGCTTCCCACGAGTTACGCAGCCCCCTAACAGCTATCAAAGCTTCAATTGATATTATGCGCATTCACCCAGAGCGAATCCATCCCAAAGATGTGAAAAAGCTCGAAGCGATATCTGGGGCTACATTACAAATGAATCAAACCTTGGAAGATCTCTTGTTTTTAGCCCGTGCGGATGCTAATCCCAATCAAGCGATGCGCGATCGCAAACTGACTCCTTTATCTCTCAATCAAATTCTGCAAAATTGTTTTGTTTTGCTCGAACCTTTAGCAAGCGAAAAGCAAATTGTTTTTCAATCTAAATTTAGAGATGAAATATCTGTTTTAGGCGATGCCGCCCAATTATCCCGTTTATTCTCTAATTTGTTAGAAAATGCCCTGCAATATACTCCCGATGAAGGAAGAGTTAGCTTAGATTTATACAAGCAAAACCGCATGGCAATAATTAGCGTCCGCGATACGGGAATTGGGCTAGCTCCCGATCAAGTATCCAAAGTCTTCGATCGCTTTTGGCGAGCAAACAAAGCTCGCTCTCGTCGTAAAGGAGGCACGGGTTTGGGTTTAGCAATTTCTGCGGCGATTGCCAAACGCCATGGGGGTAAAATTTCTGTGACTAGCGAACTAAATATCGGGACTTGTTTCTTAGTCCGCATTCCCATTCTCGAAAGTAAGAAGACATCTTCTAACAACTCTGAGGTTGAGATTCCACAACTTTCCCAACTAGATTCATAATTTGCATAATTTAAACCTAACTATGTACCCTCGGTTCTGGATGGAGGCTACTCAAAATTTGGCTTTCATATTCTCCCAATTCTGCCAAACGCCGTTCGACAGTAAGACGATCGCTATAATGTTCGGCTAGTAGCCAATAAATTCCGTAATGTCGGGCTTCAGATGCCATTAAACTGCCATAAAACTTGCCTAATTCGGGATCGGGACAGTTTTCCCCAATTAGACCCAATCTTTCGTGAGAACGAGCCTCAATAATGGCTGAGAGTAGCAAGGAGTCGATTAGGCGATCTGGTTCACCATGGCGTACTTGAGATTTGAGTTTAGTAAAATAAGGAGGAGCATTCAACGGAGCTAGAGGTATATGGCGTTTTTCGAGCCACTGATTTACTAGTTCAAAATGTTCTAATTCTTCTCTCGCAATCGCCGTTAGCTGGCGGACTAGTTTTTGATGGGAGGGATAGCGAAACATGAGATTA
>NZ_JBZNBU010000199.1:0-4578 GCF_058530065.1 Waterburya sp.
CGAAAACAAACTGTATCGTCTTCCGTTTCGTTCCGATGCGGGAATGCTTTACTACCGACAAGACTTGCTAGAACAAGCAGGATACGAACCTCCCGAAACCTTCGAGCAATTGCTGGAAATTTCCCAAGACTTACAACAGCAAGGGGCAATCGACTGGGGCTATGTCTGGCAGGGCAAACAGTACGAAGGATTGGCGGCAATGTTTGTGGAGATCTTGCAGGGTAATGGTGCTTTTTGGGTCAACCCCGATACCCTGGAAGTGGGACTGGACCGTCCTGAAGCGATTGCAGCAGTCAAGTTTTTAAGTAAAGCGATCGCTCTTAATGTTTCCCCGCCTGGGGTGACTACCTATGCCGAAGAAGAAACTCGTTTATTGTTTCAAAATGGCAAGGCAGCTTTTTTACGCAATTGGCCCTATGTTTATAGTTTGGCTTTAGATTCTCCCATAGCAGGGAAGTATAGTATCAAACCAATGGTCAGTGCTGCGGGTTTTCCCAGTGGTGCGACTCTTGGAGGCTGGGGTTTGGGTATTGCCACAAGCAGCAAACATCCCGATGCTACTTGGGAGGTAATGAAATTTCTCAGTAGCGAAGCATCACAACGGGAATTTATTTTAGCAACGGGTTTTGTTCCCAGTCGAACTGTATTGTTTAACGATAAGGCGATCGTTACTAAATATAGTCACTATCCCAAATTATTAGAAGTAGTCCAAAGTTCCGCATTGCGCCCGCCTATTTCTCAATACGCTCAAGCCTCCGATATTCTTCAGCGTTATCTTAGTGCGGCAATCACCAGTAAAATGACTCCAGAACAAGCCATGGAAACTGCTGCAAGGGAAACTAGGAGTTTATTGAAAAGATAAAAAAATCAAAGATTAATAATCAAGTAAATGATTAATAAACAAGAAAAAATAACGGGTTGGCTGTTAGTCATTCCAGCTTTAGTAATTATGGGTTTGGTGTTTGTCTATCCTATTGTTCGAGCTTTTTACTTAAGTTGGTTTGCCGAAAACTTAGGTACTCAATTACAACCAGTCTTTGTGGGGTTGAGTAACTATCAAAGGATGTTAGGAGACGGTAGATTTTGGCAGAGTATATTTAATACTTCTGTTTTTACCGCAGCTAGCGTCAGTTTGGAGTTGCTAATAGGCTTAGGGGTAGCTTTAGTATTGAATAAATCCTTTTTCGGTCGGGGTATAGTTAGAACTGTTGCCATAATTCCTTGGGCGTTACCTACTGCGGTTATGGGGTTGGCTTGGGCGTGGATTTTTAACGACCAATATGGAGTAGTTAATGATATTTTAGGTCGTTTAGGCGCGATCGATACGGGAATCAATTGGCTGGGTACTCCTGGTTTGGCGATGGTAGCTTTAGTAGTGGCTGATGTTTGGAAGACTACCCCTTTTATTAGCATCATTCTCTTGGCAGGATTGCAATCTATCTCTGGAGACCTGTACGAAGCACACAAGATGGATGGGGCAACTCCCTGGCAAAGTTTTTATCAAATTACTTTGCCTCTATTAATGCCTCAAATTTTAATTGCCCTATTATTTAGATTCGCTCAAGCGTTTGGAGTCTTCGATTTAGTACAGGTAATGACGGGTGGTGGTCCTGCGGGTACTACCGAGACAGTTTCAATTTATATCTATTCCACAATTATGCGCTATCTTGATTTTGGCTATGGCGCGGCTTTAGTTGTCATAACTTTTATGCTATTGATTCTGGCTGTGGGCATTACTTCATTACTGTTAAAGAAAGTCAGAATATAAATTGTCTTTAGTTTTTAATCGCCGCGAATTTGTTCGGTAAAATCAATCAATAACTGCATATTATCGATCGCAATACTTCTCAGATCTTGAGTTAAGGGTAATGCTCCTTCTGCCCCAAACCATCGCTCGAAAATTCCTACATATTCTGCTTCCCCAGCTAAAACCCCTTCCATAAACTCCACCAAACGATAGTTAACAATATTGAGCAACTGAGAATTATTTTCTGCCACCATACAAGCAATACCTTCCCGCGAAAAATCTCCCACAATTTGATAATTCTGACGATCTGCATTATTGTGCAGCCAACTCTCTAACAAAATGCCATCATCAGCAAAAGCATCAATTTCTCCTCCTTGCAAAGCTTGATAGCCAGACGAACGATCTTGATAAATAATTATTTCCGCTTCGGGTTGGGCGAGTCTAATACTTTGTTCGTTAGTAGTTTGAGCGATCGCACCGATGCGTTTTCCTTTCAATGATTCAGCAGACCAAAAATCATTACCTTTTATAGTTAGCAATCTAGTCCCCGTAGAACTATAACTAAACGAAAAATCAACTAGGCGATCTCTTTCCCAAGTAAAACTACTCGCATCGCAAACAATATCTACGTCCCCATCAATTAATTCAGGAATGCGCTCTTTGGGTTCTAATGCCACTAATTCCAATTCAATTTCTCGTTCTAATTCCGACTCCAACCCTTCGACAATCAACTGCAAAATATCAATCGAATAGCCCACTAACTCCCCTGCTTCGTTGCGATAGGCGAAGGGTAAAGCATCTTTACTCGTTCCTGCGGTGAGTTTTCCCGTACGTTCGATTTTTTCTAATACTGTTTCGGCAATGACACTCGGACTGGGCAAAACTAATAAACTACAACTTATAACTGCAATTCCCATTACTTTTGCTCTTAAGTACCGCAACATATTTATCTTATTAGTCTTTAATCAAAGTTCGTTATAGTGTCACGTTAAAAATCCTCAATTGACCAGTTCGATCGTTTTTATTTAACAATTTTCTAAAAAATATTATGATTTTTGAATAGTGCAACAGGTAAAAATATCGTGGCTCGAATTTTCTTAGCGATCGCAGCTTTCCTCGGGGGTATTTCCGTAATCTTAGGAGCATTTGCCAGTCATGGCTTAAAAGACCAATTGAGCGATCGCGCTTTAGAAATTTGGCAAACTGGTACAAAATATCAGATGTATCACGCCTTAGCTTTAATTTTAGTAGCATTGCTGTTAAGCCGTATGTCTGATGGATCGACTCCTCTAACTATTGCAGGATGTGCTTTTATTGCAGGAACAATTCTTTTTTCAGGTAGTTTGTACGCTCTCAGCTTAAGTGGCATCAAAATCCTGGGCGCGATCGCTCCTCTTGGTGGTGCAGCGTATATTGCTGGTTGGGCTTGCTTGGCGGTTGCGGCATTGAATTGGAAATATTAAAAGTTTAAAACTAAATTAAGCGATGATTATGAGTCAAACAAGCCAAATATGCCGAAGAGAAGGGTAAAATCTTACTTGTATTGTCATTTTGCAGCTAATAACTAAAAGTTAGTCCCGAACAGCTATTTAAAGATCGAATTTTTAATTAAAATCCTATGCGTATTGCTCTTTTTACTGAAACATTTCTGCCCAAAGTCGATGGCATTGTAACTCGTCTCCGTCATACTATCGAACATTTAGAACGCAATGGCGATCGCGTTTTGGTCGTTGCGCCCGAAGGGGGTTTGACAGAATATAAAGGAGCAAAAGTATACGGCGTACCAGGAATGCCCCTTCCTTTGTATCCCGAACTAAAATTAGCATTACCTCCCATTGGTACGAAAAATGCCCTGGAAGAATTTCAACCCGATTTAATTCATGTAGTCAATCCTGCTTTTTTGGGGGTAGGAGGCATCTACTATGCTAAAACCATGAATATACCCTTAGTGGCTTCCTATCACACCCACTTACCTCAATACCTACAGCATTATGGTTTGGGTGCGTTAGAAGGCTTATTATGGGAACTACTAAAAGCCGCTCACAATCAAGCTAGACTAAATCTTTGCACTTCTAGCGCGATGGTCAAAGAACTAGAAAATCACGGCATCGAACGAGTGGACTTGTGGCAAAGAGGAGTCGATACAGAAATGTTCCAGCCCCATCTAGCTTCGGTGCAAATGCGATCGCGCCTATCCCAAGGACATCCTGAAGATCCTTTATTACTTTATGTGGGTCGAGTCTCCGCAGAAAAGCAAATCGACCAAATCAAACCCGTATTAAAAGCGATTCCCAACGCTCGTCTGGCAATTGTGGGCGATGGTCCTAATAGAGAAGCATTAGAAGCCCATTTTGCAGGAACAAAAACCAATTTTGTCGGCTATCTCCAAGGATTAGAATTAGCCGCTGCCTATGCCTCTGCTGATGCCTTTGTCTTTCCTTCCCGCACGGAAACTTTGGGTTTAGTTTTACTGGAAGCTATGGCTGCTGGTTGTCCCGTAGTTGCTGCCAGATCTGGCGGAATTCCCGATATTGTAACCGATGGCGTTAATGGCTATCTATTTGAACCAAGCGATCCAGATGGTGCAATTACTGCCACTAAGTCTTTGTTAGAAGCTACGGCAATTAGAGAAGAATTACGTACCAATGCTCGCCAAGAAGCAGAAAGATGGGGCTGGGCTGCTGCTACTCGCCAGCTACAAAGTTATTATCGTAATGTTCTCGATGCTAGCTACGAGCTGCCCTCTGCTGCTTGATTCAATGAGAGTCTGGCGATCGCTCGATTAAATTAACGCGAGCCTCCAACAAAAAAGAATTTGCCGATTTCAAAAG
>NZ_JBZNBU010000200.1:0-12849 GCF_058530065.1 Waterburya sp.
TGTCCCTAATTTATTCAATTAATCTTTTTCTTCAAGATAAAATACGGGTTTTAGCAGATTTTAGATGTATTTCATCTGTGGGGCTGCCGAATGTGGGTTTATAACTAATAACTAACTGCACTTTGATAGATTTTTTCGTTAGCTTTAACTGATTTAAAAAAGTCTACTACAGGACGAGGATAATCTACTCCCAATCTAACGCCAAATTGTTTTTGTTCTTCTTGATTGAGTTTCCAAGGTTCGCGTACTTTATCCCCTGGTAATGAAGCTAATTCGGGCAACCAATGTTTGATGTATTTCCCTTGAGGATCGTAATCTTTGGTTTGTTTGGGGATATTAAAATAACGGAAACCCCGCGCGTCGTTGCCTACCCCTGCGGTATAGTTCCAGTTTCCCCAATTACTACAAACATCGTAATCGATTAATAAGGATTCAAACCATTCTGCACCCATGCGCCAATCAATACCGAGATTTTTGGTTAAGAAACTAGCTACATTTTGTCTGCCACGATTGGACATAAAACCAGTTACTGCTAATTCGCGCATATTAGCATCTACTAAAGGGTAGCCAGTTCTACCCTCACGCCATAAATCGAATCTTGCCCAATCTTGTTTCCAAGGAATCGAAACTCCTTGCATTCCTTCAATTTTAAATACCTGGTTACCGTGTTTTGCCACAATATAGCGGAAGAAATCGCGCCAAATCAATTCAAATATCAGCCAATAGGTAGAATTATTTTTAACTCTTTTGGCTTCGTATTCCAAAACGCGATCATTAATATAGCGGGGAGAAATACAACCTAAAGCCAACCAAGGAGAAAACTTAGAAGAATAGTTTGCCCCTAACATTCCGTTACGGGTTTCTTTATAGTTTCTCAGACAATCTTCTTGCCAAAAATAAGTTTCTAGACGTTTGATTGCTGCGGTTTCTCCCCCTTTAAATTGCAATACCGCTCTAGAATCTATAGCAGCATTTTCTAATCCTAATTCGGCTAAAGTAGGAATTTCTCCTATTTCTATATCTGGCAAAGCTGGTAACTTTTTCGGTGCGGCGATCGCCTGATTGATTTCTGATTTTTTTTCTACTTGTTTGCGAAAATTCGTGTACAATTCGGGAATTTGTTGGATGCCAAAAGGCAAATCTTCGGGTAAATATAAGGTTGCTTCCCAATAAGCTGCTGTCTTCACTTTTAAAGCTACTAAAGCCTTTTTTAGCTTCTTCTCGACTCGTTTTTCTTCGGAGGTAACTTCCTTACTAAAACAGACGAGATCGACTTGTAACTCTTCTGCGATCGCGGGAATTACTGATTCTGGTAATCCTTTTCGTACTACCAAATTACTCCCCAACTTTTGCAAAGAGTTACGCAAATCTGCAACACTTTCAATTAAAAATTGAGCGCGATAGCTGCCAGTTTTGGGAAAGCCAAAAGATGTTTCTCCAAAAGTGCGATCGTCAAAACAGTATACAGGGATAATATCTGCATCCTGTTGTACCGCTTCATCTAGGGCGAGAAGATCGTGTACTCTAAGGTCGTTACGATACCAAATTAGGATGCGTTGTTTTGTCATTGATAAATGTATGAATAATAGCTCTCTAATTACCATAGAGCTAAATCCACACAATTGCTAAATTTTATTGCAAAAGCTTGTTTATTTTAGACTATCGTGTTCGGATAAAATCTTTTCTACCCTAGCCTCTTCAATTCTGCTAGTCAGTTTTTTTCCTTCATGAATATCTCTCTGGGTTTTAGCCAAGCTAATAGTCGAACCAACGCTAAACGCCAAACCCATACCCATAAAGCCTTTAGTCCAACCATCTACGGGTAAATAAACAATTCCAACTGCCGTTGCGGAAATAGAAATAACAAAAGATAGCCAAGTTTGGGCGATCCAAGCACTACTATGGTCTTGATTTAAAGACTTTTTACTCGATAGCATAATCTTATTATTAACTAAAATCTCTTCATTTCAAGATCTTAAATAAATCTACTGACAATAATTACAGTTAGGTGACAGTTGTCTGACTGGATGTTTGAGCTAATTCTGCCTCAAATATATTTTGATAGGCAACTTTTAAATTAGCCACAAATTGGGGTACATCAATTAATTTGGTATTGATTTTAAATTGAATACTCACAATTATCTCAACTTGTAGACATATTATTTACCCGTACTTTTGATACCTCATAAAAGCTAGCTGCTAGAACTATTTCTAGTACCTGGTTTTTTTTTACTCGGATAAGAATCGACCCTGGTTTTAATTGAATGCTGCCAAGCAAGATTTACTTCACAAGTTCCTCAATTTTTTTTACTAAAATTATTTAATCGAATAAAGCATAAAAATATTAAATTTCTCATACCAATTAATTCTAATTTTAAAGCTTTATTTTTGAGTGTAGCTAACTCAATCGAGCTGTAGATTCTATCATCTGAGCTAGCTACCAAATTGTTAGTAAGGAGACAACAGACTATGAAAGCAACACAATTACTCCGTCAATACCGCTATGGAATCATTGACTTTGAAGGTGCGAGCCTGCATTCTGCTCATCTTCAGGCTGCTAATCTAACGCGAATCAATTTAACTCAAGCAGATTTAAGCGATGCCAAGCTTAATGATGCCGATCTAAGCGGTGCTTGTTTGAAACAAGCTAACCTAACTAACGCGGAATTAGATAATGCCAGTTTGGTAGGTACAAATCTATCAGAGATCAATCTTATTGGTGCAGATCTGAAAGATACAGATTTAAGCGGTGCAAATTTAAGTGGTGCGGACTTGCGCTGTGCTAATTTACATGGTGCAAATTTAAGTAATGCTAATCTTACTGATGTAGATCTTGGCGGAACAGATCTGACTAATGCAGATTTAACTAACGCCAAACTTGCAGGTACAGATATCTCAGTCGCCATCACCGAAAATACAATTCTGGAACAGATAGATTGGGGAAGATGCGAAAGAAAACCAGAACATACTTCCCACCGCTGGGTTAGTTGGTCTGGTTGAAGTCAGGAGTCAGGAGTTGTTATTTTAGTTTTAGTGTTGGACTGAAAACTTTTACGCAACTGCCACCAACGATATTTTAAGCATTCCTAAAAAATACTGAGATAGAGATGAAGATAACGGTATTTCTAGCTTGTTCATAACCCAAAAAATTAATAGCAGCTACAATCTCGCAGTCCTATGAAGTTGAATTGAGACAGGTTAATTTATTCGATCGCCTAACTTTGAATTTTTGAGTTAGTTAAAATATGAGTAGTATCAATTAACCATAATCAAAATCAATAACGTAGCATTGAGGTAAACCTATGGTCAGCGTCGCACAAGCGCGTCCGAACGAGCGTCAAGAATTTATTAAAAAAACCTATACTCATCTAGCAGGTGCAGTAGCAGCTTTTGTTGCAGTTGAGTTTATTTTATTTCAAACTGGAATTGCCGAAGCACTCACCAATTTTATCTATCAAAATAGATTTGGCTGGTTTATGATTTTAGGCGGTTTTTCCCTATTGGGATGGATGTCTAGAAGTTTAATTGCCAAAGCCGATGAAGTGAATACTCAATATGCAGGCTTGGGTATGTATGTAGTGGGAGAAGCATTAATCTTTGCTCCCATTCTTTATATTGCTGCCTATTATGCCAACGATCCCAATCTAATTCCGATGGCGGCAATTCTCACGGGGATGATGTTTGGGGGCATTACGGCGATCGCTTTTACTACCCGTCAAGATTTTTCTTTTCTGGGTAACTTCCTGCGTATAGGCGGTTTTATTGCTTTGGGCTTAATTATTTGTAGTGTTTTATTTGGGTTTACCCTAGGCTTGATTTTTTCTGCCGTAATGATTGTCTTTGCCTCGGCAGCAATTTTATATACGACATCTAATATCATTCACAAATATCAAACCCATCAATATGTAGCAGCTTCCCTAGAGTTGTTCGCTTCCGTAGCTTTATTGTTCTACTACATCTTAATGACTCTGTTAAGATCTTCTCGTAATTAAGATAAATTCCGACCATGCGCGTCATTATCCAGCGAGTTAAATCTTCTTCGGTCATAGTTAACGGAGAGATAATAGCCAATATCAATCGCGGTTTAAATCTTTTAATTGGCATTTCTCCCACAGATACAGAAGCCGAACTCGATTGGATGGCGCGCAAATGTTTAGATTTGCGTTTGTTTCCCGACAAAGCTACAGATAAGGCTTGGGATAAATCGGTCGTAGATATTCAAGGTGAAATAATCGCCGTCAGCCAATTTACTCTCTATGGAGATTGTCGTAAAGGTCGTCGTCCTTCTTTTAGCAATTCCGCCCCACCAGAAATTGCCGAACCTATTTATAATCTATTTGTCGATAAACTCAAACAAAGCAGTCTCAGAGTCTTCACGGGCAAATTTGGCGCAATGATGGAGGTCAAAATCGATAATGATGGCCCTGTTACTTTAATTCTGGAAAAAGAAAATAATAACTAATAAAACAATCAGAAGCGGAAAACGAGACTCGAACTCGGTATCAATCGTTTTTTTACACTAAAGCTTGACCTCAAACACTTACTCACTAAGGTTTTGAAGCAAAGTGAGTAAGTTTTGAGTAAAAATGCTGTACTCCTCAGTCATAGGTTTCAGTGAAAGCTCTGACTGAGGTGATAGATAGTGAGACAGGCCATTCAGGACTCGAACCTGAAACCTACGCCTTAGAAGGGCGGTGCTCTATCCAATTGAGCTAATGACCCAGATTAGCTAGATAATAATAGCATATTTAACCGCAATGCTGTCAATACTAGTTACTTTGCTATCGTTATTTGAGCTAAACATCAAAATAATATCTTACTGCTCCTGTTTGTTCGTCGTTATCTACATGAGCCAAACCTTGTTTAATTGCCAGATCTAATAATGGTTGAACTTTTTCGAGCGGAAATTCGGTAGCTAACATTGCTTGACCGACCGATAAAACATTATTGTGTTTGGCAGCAGCGCGCAATAAAACTAGCATGGGATCTGCTTCTGGTTTCTCTTTTTCAACTAAGGTGACTTTATTAGCATTATTGAAGGATTTGACTGTAGCTTCGTGTAGAAGATAAATATTTCTTTCCTTGACCATTCCTGGAATCAAGAATAGATCGATGAATTGACCAATACCGAAAAAACCTACAGTTACCAAATAAACTAAACCGCTAGTTATTTTACCCGAATAAAAACGATGAAGACCGTTGATCCCCATCAGCCCAAATGCCCATAAAATATATGCAACCCCAGGATCGACTTCTTGCTTCTTCTGGTTCATATCATAAAAATAGAGAGAAAGTCTTGATTATAATTTCATTATAGACATTTACCTCATTAGACTGTCGATCTAATTGTTGAAGAATGTAACTTAAAAGTTTTAAGCTCAAGAACAATTTTCAATGTTTTTTTCTAACTCTGCATAGGGAACTAACCAGACAACATCATAAGAATTTAAAGTCAACAAAATTTTTTGTTGTTGAACTCTCCAGCCTCGATTGCCAATTAAGTCATACCAATAGTTGTTTTTCGGAGAATTATTTAAGCTTGATTTATCAAAGCATAATTTCTCTAAGGGAATTTCTAGCTGATAGGTTTGGTGAGAAATATTAGTGATGGTTAAAATATGTTCTGTACCATCGGGAGAAATTCTCAAGACAATAAAACACTTGCGATCGAGATGCAGAATTTGCTGTTGTCCTTGGGGATGAAATGCCTTTTGTCTAACTCGATTTTCCAGAAGTTTGCCTAACGCTTTAGTTAGTTGGGAAAGTTTGGAGTTGGGCAGTTTTAATTCTTCATCAAGGGCAGTTTCTGCAATAATTTGGCGGTTAATATCTCGTTTGGATTTGGTTTTAATTACCGTATCCACATCGTTGCTCGTACCAATTAAGCCATGTAAATAAATTCCTGGTACGCCTTTTAAAACTAAAGCAATACTGCGAGATGCGACAAAACGTTTGATTTGAATTGCTAAAGGTTCGTTACCGCTGTCAAGATTTAAAGCACTGTACCAAGTGGTATTAATTTCGTATGGCTCTTCTTTTCCCGATGCACCACTCTTGTAGGAGATAAACGCTCCGTGTTCTCTAGCTCTACTAATTAAAAGATCGATGTCTTGAGTAGAGAGGATATTTTTAACTCCCATCAAGCCAATACCATCATGGGTGTCGAGAATATTGAGATAGGTGCAAGCATCGGCAGGAAATTCTAGAGTAGCTGCCCATTTAGCTAAGTCAGTGGTATCTTCTCGATAAAAAGTATGCAATACCAAAGGCGGTAAAGCAAAATTATAAACCATTTGAGCTTCATCACGTCCGTTGCCAAAATAAGCAATATTTTGTTCGTGAGGAATATTGGTTTCGGTGATTAAAGCCACTCCAGGGGCGACAATCTCAAAGATATCGTGAAACAATTTAATAGTTTCGTGGGTTTGGGGGAGGTTGGCGCAAGTAGTTCCAGGAATTTGCCAGAGATAGGTAACCGCATCCAACCGAATTAGATTTGCCCCGCGACGGACGTAGAGTAGAAGAGTTTCGATGACCCACAACAATACTTTGGGGTTGCGATAGTTGAGGTCGATTTGATCGGCAGAAAAAGTCGTCCATACCCAAATTGGACCATTAATACTTTGAAATTTGGTTAACACATCGCTAGTACGAGGACGAACGATTAGCTGGCGATCTTCGGGGGTTAGTTCGTTAGGGTCGAGATATACCGTAGCAATGTCTTTATATTCTGGATTGCCACTCAAAAGTTTTTGGAAGGCTTTACTTTTAGATGAGGTATGATTGCAGACCGCATCGAACATCAATTTGTAGGAATCGCCAATTTTAGCAATATCTTGCCAAGAACCAAGTTTGGGATCGACATTGCGAAAATCGGTAACGGAAAAACCCCGATCGGAAGAATAGGGGAAAAAAGGCAAAATATGTAGGGTGTTTATTGCTTTTTTAAATCCTGGGACTTGTTCGAGAATATGAACCAAACTCGCCAAAGGGGAAGAAGTTTCGCTGCGTAAAAGATCGCCATAGGTAATTAAGATTACATCTTGCTCGGTAAAGCGATCGCTCGGCTCGATCTTGGCTTCGGCGGCAATTCTAGCGGGAGGTTTGTGAGCATAATACACTTTCATTACCCTTTCTAATTCGGGTAAATATTGTTGGGCTGTTTCCTTTCCATAAAGAAAACAAAGACGCTGGAAGATTTTGTCTCTAGCTTCGGTCGAAATTTCTAACAGAGGGCGATCGTAGTCAGGATATTGGTAATGACGAATTTTCGTCCAATCTGTAGATTCAGAATTTTGAGCTTTTTCTTGGGGAGTAAAACTAATTTTCTGAGAAGCAATCATGCTCTTTGTATTTCTTTTGTATTTGCTGATGGTGGGCAATATTTGGTAGTTTAACTCGGTTTTAAATTAGATGAAATAGTGGGGATAGGTAATATGCAAAATTAATTTCATTATCGAGGTGGGGAAAAGCAATTGGATTAATTGTCATAGGAGATTTCTTCTGTCAAAAACTTTTCTGCAAACTTTACCGATATTTATTACGCTAAATAACAGCGATCTAATAAATAAAATTACTCCAATTTTTAATAAGCTGTTATGCTTGAGCAGATTAAGCCTCAATATTCTCTATCGTGGATTTCTCAAATTGCCGAAATCCCTCAATTGGTTTGGGACGAGTTAGCAAAACCCCTAGCAACACCTTTTTTAGAATGGGAATGGCTCAACAATATTGAAACCTCTGGTAGCGTTAATCATCGTGCTGGTTGGCAACCTTGTCATCTAACCGTCTGGAGCGACCGAAAATTGATTGGCGCAGCACCACTATATGTTAAAGGACATAGTTATGGAGAATTTGTGTTCGACCATCAATGGGCGGATTTATCTCATCGTTTGGGCATTGAATATTATCCTAAACTATTGGGCATGACTCCTTTTACTCCTGCGGTGGGCTATCGCTTTTTAATTGCTCCAGGAGAAGACGAAGAATTAATTACTGAGATGATGGTAAGGGAGATCGACAATTTTTGCGCTCGCAATCGTCTGTCAGGATGTAACTTTTTATTTGTCGATCCTGACTGGCGAGAAATGATGGAGAATAATGGTTTTCAAAGCTGGCTGCATCACGGTTATATTTGGTCGAATCGCAATTTCGCTACTTTTGATGATTATTTGAAGATGTTCAATTCCAATCAACGGAAAAACATCAAAAAAGAGCGTAAAGCAGTAGTTAAGGCAGGTTTAAAGATCGCAACTTATGTTGGCTCGGAAATACCCCGTCATCTTTACCGCGAGATTTATCGTTTTTATAACAGCACTTGTAATAAATTCTATTGGGGTAGCAAATATTTAACCCGCAAGTTTTTTGAACAGCTTTATCCAGATTATAGCGATCGCGTAGTACTTTTTGTGGCGTATACCGAGGCAGACGATCGCCACCCTGTGGGTATGTCTTTTTGCTTGCAGAAGGGCGACAATCTTTATGGGCGTTATTGGGGTTGCCTAGAAGAATACGACTGTCTGCATTTTGAGACTTGCTACTATAAACCTATTGAATGGGCGATCGCTAATGGCATTCAAATGTACGATCCAGGGGCGGGAGGCAGACACAAAAAAAGAAGAGGTTTTCCTGCAACTCCCAACCATAGTTTGCATCGCTTTTACCATCCCCGCATGAGTAAACTTCTGCAAAATTATATTGGCGAAGTTAATCGTATGGAAAAAGAAGAAATTGAAGCAATTAATCATAATTTGCCTTTCAAACTTTGAGTTTTCACCAGTTTTTAGTTTTTAGTTTTTAGTTTTAACTAATAACTAGATCGATAGTCAGCAGCCTAACCCAAACTGAGGTTAATTAAAAAATTATCCCAGAGAACAACAATCAACTAACAAATCCAAATGCGATCGCTCGTGAGTAGCCATCAAAGAAAATCTAATACGGCTGGTAGGTACTGTTGGCGGGCGAATGGCAGGGGCAAAAATCCCTGCCTCTATTAATTGTTGGGCTTTGTTTAATGCTGCTTCTGGGCTAGGTAATTTAAGGCAAAGAATTGGTGACTCAGAGGGGAGTAATTCTAGAGTCGATAGTTTTTGTTTGAGATAGTTAATATTCTGCCAAAGTTGTTTTCTTCTATCTGACTCTTGCTTGACAATTTCGATCGCTTTAGTGGCTGCTGCCGTATCTGCGGGAGACAAACCAGTTGTATAAATCCAAGTGGAAGCACGATTGCGCAAAAAATCAATTAATTGACCGCTTCCTGCCACGTATCCCCCCAAACTTCCCAAAGCTTTACTGAGAGTGCCGATTTGAATTAGTTCTTTGCCCGTACAATTAAAATGTTCTACACAACCAGCCCCCGTTTTGCCCATGACTCCCGTAGCGTGAGCTTCATCCACTAGCAGCATACAATCAAATTCTTCTGCGATCGCTATTAATTCGGGTAAAGGGCATAGATCTCCATCCATACTAAAAACGCTATCGGTGGCAATTAGACAGCGACGATATAAACTGCGATTAATCATGAGTTTTTGACGCAGATCTTCGGTGTTATTGTGTTGATAGTCGATCGCCTTAGCACCGCTCAAAACCGATCCTTTTTTTAGGCTAGAGTGATTGTAAATATCCCCCAGAATCAAATCTTTCCGCCCCACTAAAGCCGATATCGTACCCAAGTTTGCCAAATAGCCAGAACTAAATACCAAGGCATCTTCTGTCTGTTTGAGAGTTGCGATCGCTTTTTCTAAATCTCGATGTAATGGCTTGTGTCCGCTTAACAAGCGCGAGCCAGTACTCCCAGTACCATAAACCTTAGTTGCTTTAATAGCAGCATCAATTAACCTCGAATCTCCTGCTAATCCTAAATAATCGTTACTAGCAAAATTAACTACAGGTTTGCCCGATAATTCTACAACTGCTCCAGCTTTTCCCGCAATTTCCCGCAGCGAGCGATACCAATTGGCACGATGTATCGTCTCAAGAGACTTATCTATCCAGCTATAAGGATTTGACACTAACTCATTAACCCATAACCCATAAATGTTAATTACTTATATCGCGAATTAATTGTTGCTACTGATACGGGTTTGACAAATAAGAATAATGCAGCCAAAGCTAAAATATGTATTGACCAATGAGCGATAACCAAACCCCAAATCAGACAGATTAATGTCATACAAGCACCAAGCAAAGCAAATATATCGTTAGAAGTGCGAAGATAAATTACGATACTGATTGCGGCGGTGAATAGGAAAAGAGGAAACATAGGGATCTTTTTCTTATGAGGAACTAACGGTTTGTTTTACAGGTAAAATGAGATGATTTGATTGAGATGCTAACTGAGTTAATGATTAATTTTGGTTTAGCTAACGCCAAAAATGATAATTTTTAATTATTTATTAGATAACTATTTATTATCACTTATCTATGTCTAATTTACAGTGCGATCCCGCCTTCAAGATTAATTTTCTGACTCAATGACAGATTTTGTAAAATTTATTAATAGAACTTGTACTTTTGATACACGTGAGTTGAAATGACTATAAAAACCAAAAATCGATCGCGATTAAGGCGATCGATCTTTATTTAGGCGTTATGATTTATTCTTTACTCAGCTAACTGTAAAATCTGAGCCTTTGTTTCTTCGAGCTTTAAAATCTTGGCAACAACCGCCATGCTTTCTTCATACAACATTTCTCTGCCCCATCTTTGTAACTGTTGACCTAATAGGCTTTCCGTATTCTGATCCGCAACGGGGGTTACCTGTTCTATGTAACAAGATTGCGCTCCACCTCCAGCTTCCATCCGCATACAGCCAGAAGTGCTAGAACAGAGTACGGTACAGCAGTCTGCCTCTAAATTGGTCGAACTCAATCGCAAACTAATCAAATCCCCTGGAATATCTCCCCAGTCGGCAGTGGGAATGCCCGCTAATTCTGCTTCGATCTCCCGTTGCTCATCATCGGTAAATTTGACTCGACGGATATCGTAATCGCCCCCTTCCAGTACATATTCTATGGGATGCCATTGTAGACGACTAGCCAGCCAGCCTAAATACATTAAAGCTTGGGATTGATTGCCCAGTTCGTAGTCAATAGTTACTCGATCTACTTGAAAAATTTCTGCTCGCCGTTCGGGAGGATCGAAAGCAGCAGCAGCCAATTCTTGCCAGGGAGCTAATCTACGCCAATTGAGGTCGGTAATAGCAGTATCTTGCAAGAGTAATTCTGCCAAGGATTTTAAATCTGATTCGGGATGAATAAAACCACTCGAATCAAAAACAATCGTATCGCTAGCAGATATCAAACGTTGAAATAGAGGATGTTCGGGGGCTGGAGTTGCTTTCCACCAAACGAATTTAGGCAAGTCGGCGATCGCAAGCTCGGCAATAATACCGCCAATTCTTTCTAAAGCTTCTGCTGTACCACTTAGGGTAATATATTCGCAGCAGACCAGAGTATTTTTAGTTTGCTTGCTAATAGGACAATAAGCAGAAACTTGAGCTTTGACCCCAGTATCTTCTCCTAATATTGGACAAAGAGTAATAATTCTACAGGGGTTAGAAGCTGCGATCGCATCTGCTGTATTACCTGCGGAATCTGGAGTATAGCTTATAGCTGCGGTTTTGTTTTCTGAAGTTAATTTATCTTCTGCTTTGGCTTTGGTAAACTCTGTTTTTAATCTTGCTTGTAATTCGGGATTTACTCTCCCCGTAACTTCGAGATCGTAAGTTTTTTGAGCAGCTTTAATAGCGGCTTTAATTCTCGGTCCTTGTATGCCGTCTATCGGCCCCGTATAAAAACCTAAAGATGACAATAACTGCTGCGTACCATCTGGCTCGTAAACAATCAAACTAAAGGTTGCCGCTCTGGTAACTGCCGTTCCATCTTCGTCCGAGCCTTGAGCTTGCCAAAGCGAGCGCAATTCCGCTTCAATCTCATCGATGGATACGTCTTTTGGTGCTTGTAAAGATACTATTGGTGAAACCATTTTTCATTTAACATTTAGCATTGAACATTTATCATTAGGCAGCGTAGGGACGTTTTATGAAGCGTTCCTACGCATTTACCCGTTACCCATTTTTTAGAGTCTGCGCCAGCGACGTTTATCGCGATTTAACATCATTTCCGCCTCTTTTGGCTGCCAAGTACCCGCTTCATACTGTGGCATTTTACTGGGATCGCTAGGAGACTCCCAAGCATTAATAATCGGCATTACAATATTCCAAGCGGCTTCCACTTCATCGGCGCGAGTAAATAAAGTTTGATCCCCCAACATACAGTCTAGTAAGAGACGGTGATAGGCATCTGCTGTTGCCATGCCAAAGGAAGAACCATAACTAAAGTCCATGTTTACAGTTCTGGTACGCAAATCGGGACCAGGAGTCTTCGCTTCAAATTTTAAAGATATACCCTCGTTGGGCTGAATCCTCATAGTAAGCACGTTAGGACTAGTTTGCTGGGCTGCGGATTGGAAAATTAAGAGAGGCACTTGACGGAAGTGGATGGAAATCTCTGTCACTTTCTTAGGCATTCGTTTGCCAGTGCGGAGATAAAAAGGAACTCCTTTCCAACGCCAGTTATCAATCTCTAGTTTTAAAGCTACAAAAGTCGGAGTAGTAGATTCTGGATTGACTCCATCTTCTTGGCGGTAGCCTTTGACGGGCTTGCCCTTCATCCAACCATCACTGTATTGCGCCCGAATAGCTGACTCTTCTAGGTTAGTTGCTACATGAGTTGCTTGAAGAACTTTAGTTTTTTCGCTGCGAATGCTATCGGCATCCAAAGCGTTAGGTGGTTCCATGGCAGTGATGGCGAATAGCTGCATTAAATGATTTTGCAACATATCCCGTAA
>NZ_JBZNBU010000201.1:0-10250 GCF_058530065.1 Waterburya sp.
CTTCGGGAAAGTTTATTGAATTAAAATTTATTTCGTCTCCTAATTGCTCAAAGCTTATTTGTCCTGGTTGAGTCAATCCACCTAATTCAATGTTTGCCCCTGGTGCAATTATTTGTCCTCCTGCAATTGTGACATTGCCTCCAAACAAAGCTAAAGTTTTGACCCGATCTACTTGTAAGTTACTACCATTAATAGCAATATCGCCGATATTATTGCCAAAATTCAAACCTAAAGGCTGATTAATAGTTAATAAAGGCGGATTATCCGTATCTGTTGCCGAAAATTCTACATTGTCTGTAAAAATAATACTTTCTGCCGTACTGGTAACAAAAGAACCAGCTAAATTTAGGGCTGCACCCTCACCAAAGACGATCCCCGCAGGATTGATGAGAAATAAATCGGCATTGCCATTTGCCCTTAATAATCCGTCAATATTAGAAATATTTCCCCCTGTAACGCGAGAAAAGATATTAACAATATCGTTAGGGTTATTAAAAAATGCCTCACTACCGTTAGGTACGGAAAACTCCTCAAAACTATGAAATAAATTACTGCCAGCGCGATCGCCCGCATTAATACTCGTACCGTTATCTGTAGAGTTAATTACAGTATCAGTCGTACCATCGGGGATAACCTGCGCTGTGGAAGGACAAGCGATCGCCTTACTCAAAAAACAGCCTAAAAGCAACGAACGCCAAGGTTTAATATACATGCATGATTTTAATTAATTAATTAATCCAAATTATACTAGAGACAATTGCCTCAAATCACCACAATTAGCCCAGCGATCGCGAACTAAGTAACTATTTATTACAAACATAAGTAATACCTGAACTTTTCCCCTGTTTATTTCGAGTCATCAATTTCATAATACTGGCAAATACAAATACAACAGGAGTTGCAGTTATGAGAAGTACACTACGTTTTTTAGGTCAAGACTATTCTCCCGACAATGTTTTTGTCGAAACGATTCCTTCAGATATTCTGGTACGGTTTCGGGGACAAACCTATCCTTTGCGTCGCCCCATCCAAAGTTTCAATCGGCAATTTGAACTAAGAAAATATCGGGGCATTCTCTATTCTAAAGGTTCTTAGTTATTAAATATTTTGTACGAATAAAGAAAGGTATTGAGAAGATGAATCAAGATCGAGATCGCCAACAGCAATTTGAAGTTTGTAATTTTTGTAAATATTACCCCATCGGCAATATTCCCGAAACTCTATTGCTAATAGAGCAAGAATATTTGCAACGCGATCGCTATCGTAATATTAAGAAAAATTCGATTTTAACTCAAAAAATTATCTTGTCTTTAGGTTTTATTGCTGTTTTGTTATGTGTTGGCGGAATACAATTAAATCCCGCTGTAAATCCACAATCGGTCAAATCTAATAACCAAGCAGAAAAAGTTTTTACTTTTGATACATCAAAAAATTCGAGAGCAATTTACACCAAAAAACTCGAACTGCAAACAACCTAAAAAGTCATTAACTTTTTTTAAAATATCGATTTAATAGCACGACGAAATTTAATTTGTCGGGTAAAAATTTAACTCTGAGATACCGAGCGCAATTTAAATAGTTGAGAATAATCAATGAAAAAATGGGGATGGAGATGGCAAATTAAAATTAGTGGGATTTCTCTCACAGCACTATGTTTTCTGTTGTCTGCAATTGCAATATCTACTCTTAGTAAATCCGCGATCGCTGGAGAAGAAAAACGATCGGATTCAGTAGTTTTATTCCAACCACCTCCAGATGACGCACAACCAGAATCAACCGAGGGTGCAGCCTCCCGTAATGGTAACCAATGCCCTGCCGACTCCTTATCCAAAGCTGATCGCTTTAAATTAAAGGCGATCGTACCTCAAGGAAACTCTGGCTTAACCACCAAAGAACGCCCCACTTTCTGGGCTTATATTCCTCCAACTACTGCTCGATCTGCCATACTCAGCCTAGCTAAAGTAGGCACCCAACCCCATTGGCAACAGGCGATCAATCTCACGGGTAAACCAAGAGAAATTGGAGTGAAATTAGATCCAGATGCAGATGGCTTAGAAATCGGTCAAAACTACCGTTGGGCATTGATTCTGGTGTGTGGCGAACGCCCCCATCCCAACGATCCTGTAGTTACCGCAGGAATTAAACGAATTAACCATAATAAATTACCCCAAAATATAACTAAATTAGAACAAGCTACTTGGTATGCAGAACGAGGTATTTGGTACGATGCCTTAGATATTTTGGCACGGGAAAAATCTTTTTTACATAACGGAGAAGATCTTTGGTCGAGATATTTGCGATCGGGCGGTTTTTCAATTGACAATTGACAATTGACAATTGACAGTTAACAAGCTTCTTTAGAGTTACAATTAATTTAGCGATCGCCTGTTACTCGCTCGATTGCCTCAACGTTTTTTTTACTTTCAGATTGCTTTAAATATTCTAGGGCTATGTTTCTGACAAGAGGATTACTTTCAGATTGAACTAAGATTGAGTTTAAGATATATTCAAACCTAAGACTATCCCCTTGCTGGAGTTTAAAAATAACACTAATAATTATTGCTAGTAACGATACTAGTAAACTTGGTACTAGGGGGAGCCAGTAACCCCAAATAAAAGCTAGATAACAAAGACTAACTAATACCACAGGAAGCAAAAACAAATAAATAATAGTTGTGATAAGCGAGCGCAATTTATTAGTAATAACTACGGCAATAATTCCCCAGATTAAAATCCAGAATAACTCCCAACCTTCAGTTAAGGTTTTCAGTAAGGGACGCTCTCCCATTGCAGAACTGATTATATGACTTGCGATATTTGCATGAATAAAAACTCCAGGCATTTTACGGGGAGAGCGAAACCAACCTTGACTGTAGGGAGTAGCAAAAGAATCGCGAACGCTTTCGGCAATCGAACCAATAAACACTAAGCGATCGCGTATATTTTCTGTAGCTATTTTATTATTTAAAACTTCGGCTAAAGAATATTGTTGAAAGTTATTTTCTGTTCCCCAATAATTGAGTAATATTTGATATCCCCCGACATCTGCATTGATATAACCGCCACTGTTAGAGCTAAGTCTTTGAAATATTGCTTTTCCTAATAGATAGCGATAGTTAGTTAAAGGTTTGAGCTTTAATTGCTTATCTTGTAAATAATGCAGTGCTATTTTGGTTCCTAAGCTATATTTTAACCCTCTATTTTGATCGTCAATTGAAAGTAAGGCACGCCGTACTTTACCATCGCCATCGATAACTACATCGCTAAAACCAAGACGATCTGAATCTACATTAGGAGGAGTAATTGAGTCGCCAATGACTTTCTCTACTAAATATAAATTAGGAGTGGTGTTAACTATTTTTTGTAAAGAAAGGTCGGGTAATTGTACTGGTAAATCGCGATAGAGGTCTAAAGCGATCGCTTGAGGCTGCTTGGCTTTAAGATTATTTATTGTCTGGGTTAAAATTCGATCTGGAATTGGTATTTGACCGACAGCTTGTAAATCTCTTTCGCTAATTGTGACTACTACAATTCTCGGTTCTATTTTATTAGTCAATTGCCAGATATAAAAGCGATCGAGTAGATTCCATTCCCAGGGTTGTAAGATTCCCGTAAAACGTAAAACTACAACCAGCGCGGTTACAGCAATAACTATTTGACCCAAACAGTATTTACTTAGAATAATTTTCTGGGCTTTTGATTGAGCTTTTTTTCTACTATCTGCTAATAGCTTACTGGCAGCTTCTACTGCTGCCAAATTCCTGGCAATTTCTTGTTTGGCTAATTCTTGACTAGTAACCAAAAATTGATAATCTAGATCGGTTAAACTTTTACCTAATGACCAAGTTAAAGCAGATTGAAGTTCATCACCTTTTAGTAAATAACTATTATCTTGCGTACTCGACCAAGCAGCAATCGCTTGACTATAAGGACGTAATCTTGCTAATTGTGATTCTATCCAAGCTAAGTTAAATATATTGGCATAGATAGGATTATTAACTATTAACTTCCCGTCTTGTTCTATGACTAAACCCGATAGTCGTAACTCGATTTGTTCGATAGTATTATCGAGAGCTAATGATTGCTGTTGTAAAATCTTTTGATACAATCCCAATAACCGAATAGTTATAGCACTATTCCGACAACAAAGGCGATCGCGAATTGTTTTTAAATGTTCGGGTTCGTCTTGAGTTTCCCAGTCCCGAACAATATATCTTTCGACAAGATCGGCAATTTGTTCTTTTGGTTTTGAAAGAGATGTTTTATCCAACTTTTTCAAAGTTAGTTGACATAATTTTTGCGTTAGAAATGGCTGTCCGTTTGTCCACTCCAATATTTCTGCTAGTATTGCTTTGGGGCGATCGCTTATAGCCGACCAACCCTTAATCAAATTAGTAGCTTCTTCTAATTTAAAACCCGACAAGCAAATTTTTTTACCCAATTCAAAAGGAGAATTATTTTTGTCCCTAATTAAATCTCTGGGAGAAGCTACTCCCAATAGAGTAAAAGTCAGACGCTTAAAAGCTGGATTAACCTGTCGTTTTTGATAGCAACTATAAACTAAAGCTAAGAAATCATCGAGAGAAAAGTTTTGACTGAGTACGCGATCGATCTCGTCAATAAAAACCACAATTTTTCCTGAAACTTCTACTAATAATATCGACTCAATAAATAAAGATAATCTTTGTACGGGAGTTAATAAATCTCTCTGTTCTCGCCACCATGTACGCCAATCAAATTCTAAACCGCAATTACGAACAATTGCCAAAACAATTCCCGCATACCATTTTTCTGCGGTTAAATCTTGAGTTCCCATACCAGTAAGATCGACAAAAATACAAACAGTTCCTGACCCTTGCAATTTAGCCATCGTCCGCACTCGCAAACTAGATTTACCCATCTGACGAGAATTTAAAACATAACAAAATTCTCCTTTTTTCAAGGCTTGTTCCAACTCGCGATCGGCTTTTCTCTCCACATAGTAAGGAGAAGTAGATGCTAAACTTCCGCCAACCTGATAAGAGAATAAGGTCTTATCTATATTCATTTATATCATTAACTACTTCGAGCTATCAGCTATTAGCTCTTAAGGCATTATCTCAGAACTAAAATTAAACCACATAATTATTCTACTAACTATAGCAGTCCTAAATCATTCATGAAAACACTTATAGTTGATTGTAGAATCGGGCATAAGAGGTAGCAGAAGCAATAATAGAAGCAAAAGTCTCCTCCGACTCAAAATACTTATTAAACATCCAGTTCCACAACAAAGACTTTAACTGCTCGGTATTCAACTGGGTCATTCCCGAGCAGATAGCAGCGGGGCAAGCATGGCAAGCATTCGATTCTGAAGGAAAATTAAAAGATGAAAAACTAGCCTAAAGATTCAATGGTTCTGCACAAAGTTTGGTAGATAACTCGGTCAAATTAAAATAATCTGCATAGTGAGATCGATCGCACGTAACAGTTACGCAGGTAATTAGGATGTAATCAGTTTTAGTAAACAATCAGCAATCATGACTACATCTTCTAAAGACCAAACTGTTTCCCGTCATCAAAAACACCACGATTGGAGCTTTATGCCCAACCTTTTAACTGCCACCACTGGAGTTGGTATTGGTTTGGCGATCGCCAGTTATTTGGGCTGGATTTGAGAGACATTATAGTGATTTCAACGGCACTCTAACGGCGGTTAGATTTAGAGTAATTGTGCGAAATTAGGGACAGATAATTACTCTAAATAAAAATAAATTTGTAATATTGTTATTTTCTAATGATTAAAAACATTACAAAAAATTGAATTCGTTGTCCATGAAGCATAATCCGATTTACTAATATACGTAACATGAAAATTTCTAATATTTTTACAGCAGGATTAATTATTTCTACCTTAGGTTTGTTACCTGAAGTCGCTAGATCTCTAGAAGCAGACAAAGAAATTTTGATATCTCAATTTAAGGTTGATGTAGACGTTAGTTTGCCTATAAAAAAGGAATCAGAAGAATCTCCTAACGAGAAAGATTTCACTGGTTTTTCAGGTAATTATGCCGAATATACGGATACTTTTAATGGATTTAAGTTAAAGGTACCAGTTGAATTTATCAGAGAAGATAAAGGACAAACAACTACCTGGACAGGACCAAGTATAAATGATTCGGCGACAATAATTGCTGTAAATTCTATACCTTTATCGGGGGTTTCTAGCCAGGATTTACAACAAGCTTATCAAATGCAATACGAAAAAGATGCTTTTTACACGAATGTTACACCTTTAGAAATTAAGTTTGGTGACGAAGTAGTCCCCGCTCTACGTATGAGCGAAATCAACAACCAAAAAGGTACTCGACGTGAGAAAAATCCTGAAGATTTGCACCGATGGCATTTATATGTATTTGGGAATGACAAAGTTTACAATATAACAATGAGCGCGTCTTTTGAAACTTTTCAAGATAATAAAGTTCAAGGAGTTTACGAAGATACTATTTCTTCAGTAGAGTTGGTTGCTATTGAAGAATAAGAAATTAAAGTAAGTATTATAAATGAAAACAGCCCTCAAATGAGGGCGATTTTTTTTTGATTTTAAACGATTGCGTATTTTTAATTTTCTAAAATTAGGATAGTTCTGCTCACGATCTGCGCTCGGTAAATGTTAGTAAAGGTGATAAATCTAAATTTTTAAAATCTCCAAAAAACGTTAGCAATCTAGTGGCGATCGCCTTAACTCCCTGACTTGCATTAGACTCGATGTTGAGAGGAATAACAGGATCGTGGAGGGATAAGCGCAGCAGAAACCAGCCGTTTTCTGTGGGAGATGTAGAGGATATTCTCACCCCTTCGTAGTTATTTGGTACGATTTCCCAATCAGCTTGAGTACGGGCAAACTCCTTCAGGCGATCGATGACTTCATTGCCATAAGTTTTAAAATCATCGGTGTTAATTTTGAGACGAAATTCTTCACTTTCTGCTGGTTCCTGTAAATCTTCAATCAAGTCGGTTAGCTGTTTACCCTGTAGTTGGGCTTTAGCCAATTCCACCAGCAGTTTAGTCGCTAAATATGCCCCGTCGTCGAGGAAATAGTTTTCCTTCATCGCCCCGTGTCCAGAGGTTTCGATCGCCAGCCAGGATTCTTCTCCAGAATTGTTGAGCCTAATCGCTTCATTAATTACGTTTTTATAGCCTCGTTTAAACCGATGGTGTTTGCCACCCAAATGTTCGATAAACTGAGTCAAACCGTCAGAGGTAATCGAGTCGGTAACTATGGTCGAACCTGGATGTTCTTGCAAGACTATGGCGGAAATTAAGGCAATGATACGGTTGCGATTTAGTTCGTTCCCTTGAGAATCAACAGCAGCAGCGCGATCGACATCGGTATCGAAAATAATGCCAAAATCGGCTTGGTTATTAATTACCGCCTGACAAACTGACTCCATCGCTTCCTTGTTTTCGGGGTTAGGAATGTGATTGGGGAAAGTCCCATCGGGTTCGAGAAACTGACTGCCTGTAGTATCCGCTCCCAAAGGCTGTAATACTTTATCCACATAAAAGCCTCCCGCACCGTTGCCCGCATCGACTAAAATTTTTAAACCAGTCAGGGGTTGTTCGTAGTTTTTGGGGTGATTTACTCCCTGGCGAACGGTTTCTACTAGTTGGGCAGCATAGACGCTAATAAAATCGCGCTCGCTCACCTCACCTCGGTTGGCACTGGAGATCGAATCTCCTGTCTCGGCAATATCTAAGATCTCGGTAATATCGGGCTTGCTTAAACCCCCTTGTGGTGTAAAAAACATCATGCCGTTACGGTTGAAGGGCAAGTGGCTGGCAGTAAGCATAATTGCCCCATCGCAGTTAAAGCCTTCAGTAACAGTACTCATAAACATAGCGGGAGTCGAAGCCAGATTGAAGTTGTCAACCCGACAACCAGCGATCGCCATTCCTTCAATTACTGACTGGGTTAGAGTTTCCCCCGACAGGCGACTGTCTCTACCTACCGCAATAGTTAAATCTTCAGGAGATTTATGATTCTGCCGAATCAGCCATTGTACGAAAGCATTGCCCAAAACTTTTGCCACTTCAGGAGTTAGGTTAATCGCTTCATCGGGAACACCTTCTAAAGCCACACCACGAATATCCGAACCATTTTGTAGCTTTTTCCAATCGATATTATTAATTGTCTTCATAAGCGAGCGCTAATTTTATGGGGAAAACTGTACTGATGGAGATTTCGTTACGCCAAAACCATATATTAGTAAATATAAGGAAATTAAGATCCGAGTAAAAATTAAAAAACCATTATGCCTTTAATCAAAGTTCAATCTTCCGTTTCTCAGCCAGAACCCGCAGCAGTTGAAAGCTTGTTGACTAGCCTATCTGCGGATTTAGCCAAACATATTGGTAAGTCAGAATCATACGTCATGACTTCTTTTGAAGCAGATGTTCCCATGACTTTTGGCGGTACCTTCGATCCCGTCTGCTATGTCGAAATCAAAAGCGTCGGTACCATGAGTTCCGACCAAACTAAAACCATGAGTCAAGCTTTTTGCAGTCAGATCGGCGAGAAACTTAACATCCCCAGCGATCGCATCTACATTGAATTTAACGATGCCAAAGGCTATATGTGGGGCTGGAACGGCAGGACTTTTGGTTAGTCGTTAGTCGTACCCCTGTTAAGGTGAGCGTTTGTACTAGTTTATCTAGCTGCTATTCAACAAAATAATAGGAGTTTGCAAGCTTATAATTTGAGACATTGCTTCGGAATATACAAAATGCTTCAAAAAGAAACTTATGAGGTTAGCGATCGCCTGCTCGAAACCCTTTTAAATTTAAGATAGTACTTTTGTTCACCTTAACAGGGGTAGTCGTTAGTCGTTAGGTTGGGTTGTCGCGAGTATAACCCAACGGGCGATCGCAGATTAAAACTATGTTTTCATAAGGAAAAAACCAGCCACAGCTTGTAATCAAATCGTAAAAAATATCCCATTTTTGGGCATCGCGATCGCAGTTTAATACTTCATGGCAATAATCAATATAATAAGCGAGATCGGTCATTACTGACGGGATAATGACATTAATAAATCTGCTATTAGCATCTACAAAAGGCAGTTCATATTGAGTTGAATTTGGTCTGCTGAATCTTCCTGTCAAAAAAGTAGCCAACGTATTGTCCGTATTCTTCACTCGATCTCTATGAAATAGGTTTTCTATCTGCCATAAAGGAGGAAGGATAAAATTGTTAACTACAAATCCTGCTTGCAGAAATAGCTCAAACATCAGTTTGTTTAGAGCATCAGCATCAGACTCTCGATTAGAAGCGATCGCCATTGCTCTAAAATTAGCCATAATCATCGTAAATATTTGATTAGTTTGCAGTTTAGCTGTGGTTTCTAAGGCAACACTATCTGCCAGTCCGTTATCCAAATTACCCCGTAACCGTTCCAATAGTTCTTTTCTAATTTCTTTTCTTATATTGCCTATTAGGCGATCGATTAAATCTCCCGCAATAGGTCTGCCAAAAAAACTTTCGTTTAACTTCCCCCAGTTAGCTACTATTTCTCGATTGAGGTAATTTAATGCTTCATAGGGAGTAGCGAAAAAAAGTATATTTGGTTCTGATATATCGATTAAATTGTAAGCTTCATTAATTGCTAGCTTGGCACGATTTCGGTCGATTGGTTCTTGTAAAACCGCAATTTGTTCCCATTTAGAACGATAAAGATCTATCTGTGCTATTTGTTCTACGGTAAAATCAAATGTATTGAAAGTTAGCATTATCTTGAATTAAAAATTTAAATTAGTGTTACCTGAAATTTATTTTCCATTTAACATAATTTTAAGTATAAGTATTTTTTTGGGCATTATATTTTTGTTTAACTATAAAACTGGTATTTATGAACTAGCAGAACTGTACAAAACCGACTCCAGATACGCTGAGGAAGTCACTCAAAAAGGTAAGCCTTGCCGATACAGAATTAGTAAAGATAGCACGGGTTCGATGACTGGTATTGAGGGTGCTAAGATAGCCTTTTTAGAAGCAGGAATATACATTGATTCTGTATTTATCCATTTTCCGATCTTTGACTCAATATCTCCCAAGCTATTAATTCCCTGGCAAGAAATTAGTAGATATGAAGTTGTTGAAGGTAAAAAATATAGCTTCTATTTTTGACATCCAACAATTACAATTTTGACTTAGAATATACAAGAAGTTAGGGAATTAGAAAACCTGTCAGATATATCGATAAGCGATCGCC
>NZ_JBZNBU010000202.1:0-3824 GCF_058530065.1 Waterburya sp.
AAGACTAAGGTTTTAGTTTGATTTTGTTGTAATTGAGTTTCTAGGGGACGAATTAACCAATTATAGATAGTTTGGTTGGGTTGTAGAGGATCGCTAATTGCCAAATACGGACTGAGGTTGGCATAAAAATCGGCAAAGACGCGCTCGATTGCTTGAGGTGTAATCTGAGTTTGGTAATATCTTAGGCGTTGTCCCGACTGAGAGAGAATTATTGCCAGACGATCGCGTAAGATAATGGAGTAGATTACGGCTGCGTTGGGATCTATATTTTCAATATTCTGGGGTTTGGCATCAATACAGGCTTCGCGAAAAAAGTTATTTAACTGTGCTAATTGCAATGCTTCAATAGTATCGCGGGCTGCAATTAAATTGGCTTGCGAGGGGTTGTTATCTAATAGTAGTGCGACTCTTTCCCTATATAAAGGCTCAATGCGATCGCGAAAAGCAAACTGAGTTGTGGGGTTGGTAGCGAGTAGATTATCTCTTAAGGACTGTAAACTGTCAAAAGCAGAGTTATAAGATTCTCTTGCCAATTTTTGTTGGTTTTCTGCTTGATAGATCCGACCTAGCTGCCATTGCCAAAGATATGCTGATTCTGAGGTGAAATTGCTGTCTGTGTTTAAAATTGCCTGTCGAGTTAATTTCAATGCTTGGGCTAGTTTTCCCATTTGCAGATCGATCGCGCCGAGATAGCCACTAGCATAAGCTTCTGCTTGCTTGTCTTGTAATTGTTGGGCTTGTTGTCGGGCAAGATTTGCTTGGGTTTCAATTTCAGTCCAAGAGATTAGATTATCTTCTCTTGGGGTACATTGTTGTACTAGAGGAGAAGGGTATTTAACCCGATCTGGTTGCAAGCAAATTAAACTTTGGACTAAGTTAAGGCGATCGTAAATAGTGCTGCGGGTTGTGGGTAATTGGTTTAAATTGGTTGTTATCTCTGTAATTAAATCGGGTAGAGATTGACTATCTAAGACGCGATCGCGAATAATTAAACTGAGTAAATTTAATTGGGCTTTAGTTTTAGTGGCTAAATTATTCGACAACTTAGCTTGTTGATAACAATCTACCGACTGTAAATATAACGAGTTTTTATTTGATAAATTATTATCTGCCAAACATTGAATTGGATTGGAATTTGTAGCATTATTGTTAGTAGATTCTAGGCGATCTCCCAATCGATAAACTGTATTTCCCAGACTTAATAAAACCAGTTTTTCTGTTTTGGTATCTCCTGATTTCTTGGCAATTGTAGCAGCTTGTTTTAATACTTCTAAAGACTTTTCTAAATTTCCCGTAGTTCTTAAGGTATTTCCTAAACCTAATAAAGCAGTGACTTTATCGGCAGAATCCGCTTGGTTATTTAATTCATCGACAACGGAACTTAAAAGTTTATTAGCTCGACGATAGTAACCTAAGTCTTGTAAAGCTTGTGCTTGATTAACTTGATTTTTAATAATAGCACGCTCTTGAAGAGATCCGCTTTGCGGTTCGCTATTTAATTCTCGATAAATTTTCTCTGCCTTTTGCCAGGTTGATAAAGCAATTTCAGATTGTCCTTGCGAGCGCACTGTACTCCCTTTTATATCCAAACTATTGGCTAAGATACGTTGCCGAGTTGTGTTTAAAGGTTGAGACTGAATTATTTTTAAAGCAGAATCGATCGTACTATCGGCAGTCGAGATATTTCCTATTTTTTGTTGTGTCAATGCTAAGTTACTCAACGCCATTACTCGATTGAGGGGATCTTGTTTTTGCTCGAAGTAACTAACCGCTTGTTGCCAAAGTTCGCTAGAGGCAAAATACTTTTCCTGTTGATATAATTCCATAGCGCGATCGACCAAGTTAACAGGTGTAGCAATAACATTAGTCGCGATCGCAATACTAAAAGTTAAACTAAATAAACCTATTAAATATCTTGCAAAGATAGACCTCATAAGATTAGAATATCAAGCTTTTGTAGATTGTTTTTATTTCACGCAGAGACAAGGACATGGCTTTTGAGCGCAAAGACGCAGAGAGAAATGCTAAGTTTTTTATCAATGGTTAAAGCTGGCAAACTAGGTTATTTTTTGGCTGAGGATAACTATCAGTGTGGGTTTTTTGTGCGATTAATTCTAGATTACCGCGATCGTTAATTATCCATCCTTGGGCTTCGATAATTTCTGGTTTTGTATCTGTCAGGGCAATTCGCGAATTGCCCCCACCCGCGATCGTATTCTCCTCAGAATCATTTGCAGGTTGTACTAAATCCACCTCGTTTATTTCTCCATCCCTCACCTGAAGGGGATTAGATGACACACCACCTTTGCCCGTAACAATAAACTCATTACCTCTACCTTGCTGACAGAGATTTTGCGCTATTAGTCCAGTTACATCGATTATTTCTGTGGGTAATTCTTCTAATGCCTCAACGGGGTTGATATCTAATTCGTTAATTGAGATCGTGCCATCTAAGCCAAACTGGGAAGAAGCATTGATGTTATTTGTGTTGTTGGTGGGTGGAGAATTTCTGGCTTCTATGCCAAAAAGTCCATTGGTAGTGATATTGATATTTCCTCCAGATCCTCTCTCAGCCGAAGCAATAATGTCGTTGTTTTGATTAAAAGAAGCAATGACAAACTCCGCATCGAGATTGATATTCCCGCCGTCGGCATCTTCTAAAGCTTGTGCCGAAATCAGACTTTGATTTTCTAAAGTTAAGTTATTGGCAACTTCGAGATCGATGTTACCTCCTCTTCCTGTAGGAGTTGAAGCAAATAAAAATCCGCCATCCTTTAAATTGAGAAAGTTAACAGTAATCTGAAGACTACCCGCATTACCAAAACCAAAGCTAGCTACCGATATTTGACCTTCATCGGCAAGAGATAGATTGTTGGCGGTAATCTCAATTCCGCCTGCATTGCCTTCCCCAGTCTCTTCAACAGTATTAAAGACACCGCTAGCAAAGCCTAAAGAGGTTCTTCCTGCTGCAAATATATCACCAGTAGTAGCGATCGCGATCGAGCCTGCATTACCAATTCCAGCAGTGCTAGCACTAATCTCACCACCGTTAGTTAAAGTTAAATTGTTGGCAGTAATCTCAATCCCGCCTGCATCACCCGCCACAAACTCATCTATTAAACTAAAAATCCCACTAGCCGAACTTGCTAAAGATTCGCCATCAGCGGTAATGTCTCCCGTGGCGTTAATCGTAACTTCTCCTGCATCTCCGCTACCGAAGTTGCTCGCACTTATCTGTCCGCCATTGGTTAACAAGATATTCTCAGCAGCGATCGCAATTCCCGCGCTATTTCCTCTTACCGATTCTTCGATGGTACTAAAAATCCCACTAATTGATTCTGAGTTAGATTCGCCATCGGCGGTAATATCTCCCGTGGCGTTAATCGTAATTTCCCCTGCATCTCCGCTACCGAAGTTACTAGCAATAATTTCCCCACCATTGGTTAGAGAGATGTTTTTGGCAGTAATCTCAATTCCACCTGCATTTCCCGCCACCGATTCTTTAATCAAGCTAAAAATGCCACTGACAAATCCCAAAGAAGACTCACTATCGGCAACAATATCTCCTGTAGCGTTAATCGTAATTGCCCCTGCATTCCCCAAACCGAAGTTACTAGCACTTATCGCGCCACCGTCTTGCATCGTTAAATTAGTAGTGCTAATCCTAATGTTACCTGCATTACCCATTGTCGAATCGTCTACAGTATTGAAAATACTGCTGCCCTGTGTCAATACGATAGTATCGGTAACATCGATTACCACATCTTCTGCTTGGGCATCGATTGAGGAAGATTCCGCCAAGATCCCCCCGACAATAAAGCTTG
>NZ_JBZNBU010000203.1:0-4132 GCF_058530065.1 Waterburya sp.
ATCAGGTCTTACACCGTCTCGAATATGTCTGACACCCAACTCTTGTAGTCGAGGCTTGATGATTTCTTCGTACTGACGAAAATAGGGAGTCTTTCGATAAGAAAGATGTACCGCTACTCCCAAACCATCAACGAAAGATTCTGCTCTCAAAGCCTGCTGGGGTGTAGTTTTTCTGGATGATGCAGGAGAAAAATTACAGGCAAACATAGCCGTACATAAGATAGTCAAGATATACAGCCGATAGCGACGCAGCCAAAAAGTGAGTGATTTATTTAACACTGCTAACCTGTTGCTTGGAAATAGATCGAGCATGATAATATTTGTAGCCTGCTATGGCGATGCCCAAAAAGCCCCAAATAGGCATGGCATAGTTTCCCGTAGTAATATTGGCGGTAAACAATCGCAGGAAAGAACCCAAAGCGATCGCTCTGGCAGCAATAATAAAGGTATCTAGATGACCTACAGCGGGCTGAAATAGTTTGGCAAAGAGCAAAAATAATCCAGTGGCGTAGGCAATAGTGCCAAACCAACCAAAAGACACCAGCAATGATAAATATCCGTTGTCATTAAAGGAAAATAAGTTTTTACTGGCTACCTCTCTGCTAGTTGCGGCCATTGAAGGAGCTTGTTCGGGGGATAATAATCCGTAACCGACAAATTGAGTTAGGGCGTAATTTAAAGATCTTTGTAACTGGTTGAGGCGATCTTGGTAGCTACCGTCGTTCTCTAAGTTGGAAAATGATTCTAAAGCGGGGGTAATATGCTGGGAAAAGGATTCGATGTTCGTCAGGGGTATTACTAACAACCCCATTAAGACCGCCCCAGTAATAATACGTATCTGTTGGCTTCTTCTGAGAGAAAAGGTAAGTACTGTCAAAGATATAAACCAGGTATACCAAGCAGTACGCGCTCTAGTTAACAAAAAAGCCAAGTAGCCAACCCCAGCCACGAGAAAACGGGATTTAGCCCGAGAGATCGACAGCAGAATTAGACCTGGCATCAAGTTAATCCCAAACGGGATTGGCTCGCCCATACTACTAAAGACTCGAATTTGTAATGGTTCGGGCAGACCCAGATGAGGCACGTTATTTTCTAGCATGAAGAATCGATCCCATTCAGGTGCAAAGACAAATTGCGCGATCGCGTATACCCCCGTTACCAGCACCAGCCAAAAGAAGGTACGCAGAAAATTTTGACGATAGGCAGGATAGTCTCGCCAATTAGCAAAAAGATGAAACCCAAAGCAAACGGGGGCTAACCAAGCTAATAAAATAATAATTTCTCGTTCGGGGTCGGTAATTGACTTTTGAATCAAGCCGATCGCGCAGCCATAAATAATAGTCACTATACAGAGGGTAAAAGGCAAGCCATCTCGTTTATAGATTCGCGGAAAGTAACGCACCAAGGTAGCTAGGGAAATGGAAGTAACCAGAATTGAAGCCAGTTCGCTAGGAAACGGAGTAGTATAGCCACACTGATAGTCAATTAAGCGACGAATCAACGGGGTAGTAAACCACATCCACCAGGTAAAGCTAACGTACATCACAGGATAACGTTGGAAAAGTAATAATCCTACGGCAAAAGAACCAAGAGGAAAAACGATAATCAGAACGGGGGCAGCAACAACTAGACCAATGATTATGGTTAAGTACAATCCAATAATTGCTCCCCAGGCTGGGGCTGGGCTTAAATTAAAGTAAAAATTTTTGGTAAGAGAATTAGGGCGTGTCATCAATTAGCAGCAATGATGCTTGGAGTTGGTAGCGTGGCAATCGACAATCGCTTCTTGGTACACGGATAAAGTGTTGCGGTAAACGCGATCGAGAGTAAGCCATTCGAGGTTTTTTTGAGTTTTAGCTTTCCATTCCTCTAAACTATGGCGATCGCTCAATAGTTGCCTCAAGACCATTGCCAATGCCTGACTGTCTTTAGGAGGAACTAAAATACCTGCCTGTCCGCAATCTAAGGCTTCGGGAATGCCATCGACGCTACTGGCAACAATGGCACATTTGGCTTCGCGGGCTTCGGGAATCACTAAAGGAGAAGGATCTTGATGGGAAGCTAGAACAAAAATATCGGTGGCTAAGAGATATTTTTGGGGTTGAGCCTGAAAACCCGTAAAATTAATGCGATCGGCAACTGCGGTTGTTTGGGCTTGTGCCTCAAACTCAGAACGATCTGGTCCATCGCCAACGATATATAAATTTGCCTGGGGAAAATCTCGCGCTATTTGCCCAAAAGCATCAATTAATTCCGCAATTCCTTTACGGCGATACATTCCTGCTACGGTGGTAATGGCAGGACGTTTGAGGGGTAGAGGAGCGTAATCTGTTAATGGTCGGGTACGAGGACTACCTAATGTACCATTGCAAACTACCCTTAGCTTGTAGTGAGGGATACCACGCCGATTCATCGATTTAGCTACCGCTTTACTTACGGCAATGACGCGATCGGCAAAACCCATTAAAATAGCACTGCGCTGAAACTCATTATGCACGGTAGATATCAAACAGTATTTTCTAGCGATCGCTCTGACAACTCTAGCTAAGACTACCCCCGTCATCATGTGTGCGTGAACGATATCTGGTTTAAACTCTTGGATGAACCTGAAATACTTCTTGAAGGCTTGGAACAAATTAATCGGGTTTCTCGTCTGGTCTAAAGTGAAATGTTGCACGCCATATTGGGACAATAATACTTCGTACTCGCCACCAGCTGAAGCTACCACTACCTGATGATTTAGCTTTGCTTGCAAACAGGCAAGATCTACCGCCACATTGACAATACCGTTACCAACTTCTCTAATATCATTAAGAATATGTAATATACGCATAGATTGTCTTGCTGGGTAAAAGTTTAGTAGAAATTCATCCTAAGAACTGCTAAAAAATAGTGGCTCTACTCAAGCTATCTCTCTTCTGTCACTTTTGGAGAAGATAATCTTCAGAAGACTTGTCAAAATGTCAAGCTTTAATTCCATCAACGATTAAAGATGGTAACCGTTGAATGTAGTCTAAGGAAAAAATAAATCTCTTATCCTCTGACTGCTGGTATTCTAATTCTGACTCTGCAGGAGTCATATTAAAAAACTGACCAGACTTGTCACAGTACATTATCGGATGTGGCAATAACCCTGTCATTTTGATCGCTAAAGGCAAAGAGTAAATAGACCAGCGTGTTTTGTGCGTCTCAGGATGCTCCCAAGATTTGATCTTTGGAAGAGGTTCAATTTTTTCATAAGTTCGTAAATCTGCATCAGGGACTACTATTCGCACCACTCCATTAGGCTTTAGAATCCGATGACATTCTTTGAGCAATTCAACTGCTTCATCCATAAAAAGATGCTCTAAAAAATGCTCCGAAAAAATAAAGTCAAAAGTGTTATCTTTGAAATCTAATCTGTCTCCTTGCCCTGGTCGATAGTAGAATTCTCTAAAATCTGTTTTCGAGTAAAACTCTTTCAACTGCTGCGGATTATAAACTGGCTTAATAAATCGATATATGATGCGGGCACAAAATCCCCAATTACCTTCCTGCCACTCAGTCTTTAATTTGGTTTTCCAATCTACTTCAGAATCACCTAGATGTATCCAAGAAGGATCTGCAATCTTTTCAATTATTGGAGAAGGTAATCTTTCAAACCTTGATGCTCCTATGTGTAGTCTTTTCATGGGTAATTTATAATCTTTAATATTGTCTTTAATTGACTTAAATTTACTTAGTGGCTAGAAACTCCAAGAACTCCTTGAAACTCAAAAGTTTTTTATCCTTACATTTATGCTTCTAGCAGAACATTAAGTTGATGCTTTGTTCATCGTTTGTCTCCAAGTCTGCCAACCTTGCCATCGTCCCTGAAGAGATGCCAGCAGTTTCTGCCCTGATAAGAAACCTTCACTAGGTAAAAATCGCAGGTACTGCGTAAAACCACGATTATCTCTGGTTCCAAATAGTATTGTCCATAAAAGAAATACGACACGCCTAATTGGTGGCAAATAGTCTAGCAAAATTAGGGTTTCATTATGAACTCGATTCACCACAGCAATATAGTTAGATTTGTGGCGCTGATCTTCATCAAAACGCTCTGTCATATAATGATCCACCTCAACTTTGGGGTCATAAATAAGCTTCCAAC
>NZ_JBZNBU010000204.1:0-12961 GCF_058530065.1 Waterburya sp.
AAAAGTTGACGGCACTCCATACTCGGATGCAAGCTCCGAGTCCGTGCCTCCTCATGGGGGAGAGCCAAGGGGCTGACACCTGAATTTATTTCAGGTGCTTGAAAGCCCCGCCCAAGACCGCACTTTTCCGCAAGGGAACGCACCCGAACCCGAAGGGCTATAACCTATAACCTATAATAGGAAGGCTGTGGGGGATTAGGAGACTGATTTCTGATTTCTAATCCCTCTTTGGTCATTCCTTTAACCCTTAACCCTTAACCCTTTCCCAATCTCTATTATGCAATTGGTTTTGCACGATTACTTATGTCTGGTTGGCAATTTTGGATCGATCGCGGTGGTACTTTTACCGACATTGTGGCGCAAACTCCTACGGGAAAAACTGTAATTCGGAAACTCCTGTCAGAAAACCCCGAACAATATACCGATGCCCCCATACAGGGAATTAGAGACTTGATGGGTGTTGGTAAAAACGAACCTATCCCGACAGAAGAAATTGAAGTTATCAAAATGGGGACGACGGTAGCCACTAACGCTTTGCTAGAAAGAAAAGGCGATCGCGTTGTTTTGGCTATCACTCAGGGTTTTAAAGATGCTTTGCGTATCGGCTATCAAAATCGTCCCGATATTTTTGCCTTAGAAATTGTGTTGCCTGAAATGCTTTACGAACGGGCGATCGAAATTAAAGAGCGTTACGACCCACGAGGCAATGAATTGATTCCCGTCGATTTGGTTCGAGCTCAACAAGATTTACAAGCAGCATACGACTGTGGCATTAATAGTTGTGCGATTGTGCTGATGCACGGCTATCGCTATCCCCAACACGAATTACAAGTAGCCCAGATTGCCCACGAGATTGGTTTCTCACAAATATCCATATCCCATCAGGTCAGTCCCCTAATTAAATTTATAAGTCGCGGAGATACTACCGTAGTGGATGCTTACCTGTCTCCGATTTTGCGTCGCTATGTAGAACAATTTACCGCCAACTTATTCCAAGGAAAAGAACAAGACCCACAAGCGCGATCGACTCAATTGATGTTTATGCAATCCAATGGCGGGCTAGTAGAAGCAGACTTGTTTCAAGGAAAAGATAGTATTCTTTCTGGCCCTGCGGGGGGTATTGTGGGGGCAGTAAAGACTTGTGCTTTAGCTGGGTTTAATAAAATTATCGGCTTTGATATGGGCGGTACTTCTACCGATGTCAGCCACTATGCAGGAGAATACGAACGCAGTTTGTCAACAGAAGTCGCAGGAGTTAGATTGCGATCGCCCATGATGTCGATCCATACTGTAGCTGCGGGGGGAGGCTCAATCTTATATTTTGATGGTAGTAGATATCGAGTTGGCCCCGAATCGGCAGGAGCAAATCCTGGTCCTGCTGCCTATGGTAAGGGAGGAGATTTAACCGTTACAGACTGTAATGTCATGGTGGGCAAATTGCAGCCTAAATTCTTTCCTCAAGTATTTGGTCTTAATGCCGATTCACCTTTAGACCAGGAAATAGTTCGAGTAAAATTTCAGGAATTAGCCAGGAGAATCCAAGATGGTAGAAGTTTGGTCGAGATTGCCTCTGGTTTTTTAGCGATCGCTGTTGATAATATGGCAAATGCTATTAAAAAGATTTCTTTGCAAAAAGGCTATGATGTCAGCGATTATACTCTCTGTTGTTTTGGCGGTGCGGGAGGACAACACGCTTGCGCCATCGCCGACTTACTAGGAATGAAAAGAATCTTTATTCATCCCTATGCAGGAGTATTATCTGCTTACGGTATTGGTTTGGCGGATATCAGAATTATGAAGGAAAAATCTTTAGAAGTTGCATTGACATCAGAATTACTAGGGGAATTAAAACTTCTTTTTCAAGATTTAAGCGATCGCGCCCAACAAGAATTAAACCAACAAACTACTGTTCGAGAAAATATTACCATCCTACAAAAAGTTCATCTCAAATATCTCGGTACGGATTCAAGTCTCTTAGTAGACTTTGCTACCTTGCCCGCAATGCGATCGCAATTTGAAAGGGAATATCAAAATCGCTATGGTTTTATCGCCAATCAACAAGAATTAGTAGTAGAAACTATTTCCCTTGAATTGATTTGTCCCACATATAACCCTCCGACAAAAACTATTCCCAGACAAAATAACGATTCTCCCCAAGCAATTGCTCAAGTCAAAATGTATACCGCTAATAATTGGTACGATACCCCAGTTTACGACCGAAACAAGCTACAACCAGGAGATGCGATCGATTCCCCTGCTATTATTATCGAACCAACGGGAACTAATATCATCGAACCAGGCTGGCAAGGAATAATCAGCGATCGCTTAGACCTTATTTTAGAACGTATTTTTGTTTAATCTGAAGGTTCTTGAAAAAAACTATTATACGCTTGGTGTGAATTAGCTTCGCCATCTAGGTTATTAGCTATTTCAGATTCAAATAGTTACTAAAAAGTTAACTATATAGATTTAGAGTTACGTAATTCCTTCATTCTATTCTTGTAATTTCAAGATAGACAACTAAAATATTGCGCTCGACAATCAATAGATCGGAGTCTATCTGTTTATCCATTACCTACTATCTCCTACCTATCTCGATCCCTCTTTATTATTCCCCTTGAGGGAAGACGGGACTACCTACTTATCCAACCGTACCAAGTTAACAATAGTGACATTCGCCTGGGGAAATAAAACAATTCACGATAGATTAAATAGATAACTGGTAGCTATTTATACGATTACTTTAGGTAGGAGCAAATATGAGTAAAACTGTAGCTGAAATTATGACTGTCAATCCGATTTCGGTATCGCCTCAGACTTCTTTACAGGAAGCGATTCAGATCTTGGCAGAGAAAAAAATTAGCGGTATGCCTGTGGTTGACGTTAAAGGAAACTTAGTAGGAATTATTTCTGAAACCGATCTGACTTGGCAAGAAACAGGAGTAGATACACCTCCCTATGTGATGTTTCTCGACAGTGTAATTTATCTCCAAAATCCTGCCAAACACAATCGAGAGTTACATAAAGCTCTGGGACAAACTGTAGGAGAAGTGATGAGCGATCGCCCTGTAACTATCAAAAGCGATCGCTCTGTACGGGAAGCAGCTAGGTTGATGCACGAAAAAAAAATACGTCGCTTGCCCGTAGTGAACGAAGAGTCAAAATTAGTGGGCATCATTACTCAGGGAGATGTAATTCGCATGATGGCAGCAGAGTAGACTTTTGGCGCGAGTTCTACTAATCTCGATCGAGTTAAAGCAAAAGACATTATTGATTTTAAAGCAAATTTTTAAAACCAGTTTTAATTATGACTATTACCCCAGAATCAATTCAAGAATTATTAGATTCGGAAGATTTCGGCATGAGAATTCGCGGTTTAAACCAGCTACGACAAATTGACATAGATACGGCTTTTGAAATGGTCAAGCCTTTGATAACTGACGATAATACTCGCGTGCGTTATGCAGCAGTGAGCCAGTTAGATACTTTGGGGCAAAACAACAAAGAAACGTCCATCACAATTTTGCGCGATCGCTTGTTTAACGATCCCGAACCAGACGTGCAAGCAGCCGCCGCCGATGCGATCGGCGGTTTAAAATTAGTAGAAGCCTTTGAAGACTTGTCTAATACCTATCACAGTACGTCTGAATGGTTGGTGCAATTTAGTATTGTTGCTGCTTTGGGAGAATTAGGCGATCCTCGTGGTTTCGATCTTTTAACCGAGGCTTTGCATTCTGATAATAATCTTTTACAAACTGCTGCTATTGGTTCTTTGGGGGAATTAGGCGATTCTCGTGCGGTTTCTTTACTATCAGCTTTTGTAGATAATGAAGACTGGCAAATACGCTATCGTTTGGCTCAAGCTTTGGGTAGATTGGGAGGAGATAAAGCCCAAGCGATGATTGCTAAATTAGCAGAAGATGATTCGGAACAAGTAGCCCAAGAAGCCAAGAATAATCTTAAATAGTTTTAATCAAAATTGAATTTGTTCTAAACAACTATAATTGTAATATTATAGTTGTTTTTTTATTAAATGCGAAAACTTTTCCCTATTATTGCTGTTTCTACTGCTGTAATTATATTAACTAGTTTAATTATTGGTGGTATTAATAATAAATGGTTTTTTCTCAGTAGATTGGGACATTTACCTTGTAATTTGTGTTTCGATTTAGACACCATGAGAAACTATTTACAGGAGGGTGGAAAAGCCAATGTAACTATATATTTTAGCGAACTTCGTCAGAAAACTTTAATAGATTGTACGTCAAATTTTGTAGAACGAGAAGCGGATGGTAGCTATAAATCTCTATCTCATGAATCGAAACAAGAATTAATTAAACTATTAGCTCAAAATACAAACGTTTCAGAAGTTAAAAGTGAATTTGGAGAAGCATTATTATTTGAAGCAATATATGAAGGCGAAATAGATACGGCTCGGTTTTTGATGGAAAATGGAGTTAATGTTAATATCAAGCAAAAGTATGGAGGCTCGACTCCTTTACATACTGCAATTTTTAGAGGAAGGCTAAGTCTGATTAGTTTGTTAATCGAACATGGTGCAGATTTAGGTATTAAAAATGGTGGCGGACAAACTTCTTTTCAATATGCTATTGGAAATAATAATGTCGAGGCGACAAAATTATTAATCGAACTTGGAGCAGTTGTACCTAAAAATGCTTATATTTATGTTCATAACACTTATAGTGACAAGCAAGAGATAATAGAATTATTATTAAAACATGGTGCTGACATTGATGCTGTTGGTAATTACGGTAGAACTTTAATTTTTAATCTTAAGAAGAAAGAAGATATAGAATTTATTCTTAATAATGGAGCTAAATCTAATATTCAAGATAGATACGGTAAAACACCTTTATTCCATGCTCGGAATAAAAAAATCGCTAAATTATTAATCGATCGCGGTGTGGATATTGATGTTCGCGATCGAGATGATAATACTGCCTTATCTTTTGCCCTTCAAAGTCAAAAAAAAGATGTAGCAAAATATTTAATTGAAAGAGGAGCGGATGTCAGTTGGAGACATAAAAAAGGTGCAACTCTATTATTTTATGCTCCCAATCGAGAAATAGCTGAGTTATTAATAGAAAAAGGTGTAGATCTTCATACCAAGAATACTTATGGTGCTAATGCTTTGGTTTCTTTTGTAAATCTAGAAAAATCCATGTTACTAGTAGAAAAAGGTATCGATTTCAATACTAAAAATCGCAATAGTGATACTGCTCTATCTCTTGCTCTTAAAGGTGGAAAAATAGATGTAGCAAAATACCTAATTGAAAAGGGTGCAGATGTCAATTGGAAAGGCGATCGCGGTGAAACTCTGTTATTTTATACTCGAACTAAAGAAATCGCTCAATTATTAGTCGCTCGCGGTGTAGATATTTATGCTCAAGACGATTCGGGTTCTACGACTTTATTTCATGCAGTTAGTAATGGTTATAAATCCGATCTAGTTGAATATCTAATCAAACTAGGAGCAAATATTCATTGGAAAGGCGATCGCGGTGAAACTCTATTATTTTATGCTCGAACTAAAGAAATCGCTCAATTATTAGTCGCTCGCGGTGTAGATTTGAACGATCTAGATAATGATAGTTTTAGTGCTTTATATAAGGCGGTTAATGTACCCAAACATGATTATAGTTGGTATAGTCATCACTATCCTAAAAGTGTAAGTATCAGATTTAATTTATTACAATACCTGATAGCCAATGGTGCTGATGTTAACTGGAAAGATCGAACGGGTAAAACTCTATTATTTTATGCTACAGATATACAAACGGCTAAGTTGTTAATTGAAAATGGGGTAGATATTAACACTAGAGATAATAACGGTTTGACGGCTATACATAAAACTATTAATAAACTTCATACTAAAGAAGAACTAGATTTAATTAAATATTTAATCGATAATGGTGCTGAACTTAATACTATACACACCGATAAAAACGGAACAAACACTACTCTTTTGATGGCAGCTTTTGAAAAATCTAATAATTTTGGTGAGTTTTTAATAGCGAATGGCGCAGATGTAAATCATCGAGACGATAACGGAATTAATATTTTAACTAGAACCATCATTAAATATCGTTTAGATATAGCAAAACTATTAATAGATAATGGTGCAGAGATTCAATATTTAAACGATAAGAATCTAAAAGATCTAACTTCTAGCGAATACCAAAAATATAAAAATAGCCAATTTACTCAATCTTTATGGACTAATAAATTGTTGCAATTAGGCGAGCGATCGCAATGGATGAAATACTTCAAAAGAGAAAAAAATAAAACATAAAAAACCCCAATACAATATATTATATTGGGGGTCATAAATAAATTAATAAAAATAACTACTTGCGTTTTTTATTAATTACAGATCTTCTCATGTTTGGAGGAATAGCTAAACTTTGAATAACTTGGTACTTGCGATCGCTTTCCATTTGTTTGAGTTCGGTGTAATCTAACCAATGGATACAATTAACAGGACAAGTATCTCTAGCTTCCTCGACTAACTCTTCAGGATCTCCATCTTGATTGAATACCCTAGCGCGCCCGTGTTCTGGTTCGATATAAAAGGTGTTAGCTGCAACGTGGGTACAATTTTTGCAGCCAATGCAGATATTTTCATCCACATATACTCCTCTCTGTCGCCATGTCCCACCTAGCTCTGGTTCAAAACCCGTTCTTTCGGCAGTATCTCTCAGGATACCGCCTAATTCTGGCTCGAAACCGCTTTTCTCAGGAGGAGAAAAATCGGTCATTTAAGCACTCCAACGTTGAACGACTAAGCGGATCGATCCGTCTTCGTTATTTTCTTGCTCGGTAATATTGAACCCTTGATTAGCGGTTTCTTTAATTACAGTGTGATAAGCATAGCGTTGAGTTACCTGACGCAAGAAGCCATCAACCGTCAAAGGCTGTTGCCAATATTGCAAGTGTGCTACTAATTCGTATTCGCTACCATTCCAACTAAAACTAAAGTCGTAGTCATTAGTCTGTTCGATGACGACATCGGCTTTGTGAGTCTGTCCTTTATAGCCTCTAACGATTCCTGGACCATTTTTCCAATCGATATCTAAATCTTTTAAAGCGGATTTCAAAGATTCTAGGTTACGGATTTTTGTTTTGATATTGCTGAAATGTGACATTAATTTCCTTGATGTAATTGAAGTAGAATTATTGCAAATTATTCTGTTAAATTTACCAATCGCTGTAGTTAGCTTGAGTAGCTACATTACTAGATTGGCTGGTATTTTGAGCATAATAGTCAGAGGTTGGTTTTTGGTTAACTACAACCCCTAACTCCGCTTCAATTGCTGCTGTCACCTCTTGACAAGACGAACCAACAATTCCTGTGACTGTTTCCTTTACCCTCCCATCGGGATAGATGATAAATTCTAGTGTTTCCATATAGTATGCGCTGTACGCTGGTGGGACATTCAACTGCGATTGACTGAAAACTAACTATCAGTTTAGCGAGTCACTATAATTTTTGTTATATCGCTGTGGATATAAAAAAATTCAGCAATTGCCCTATTAATATGAGAATCTTATCAAAATTTAATAATATATGAGTCAGCTACTGCTGTATATTTTAAGTTTTCCGCAATCCCTGTTTTGAGTCAAGGGAAACGATCGAGTTAAAAATATTTTGTTTACAAAAAGATACATTGCTTAAAAATAGTAGATGAATTAAGCAGCAGTTAAAGATAATTTTTGATTTATTCGCCCCCACTACCTCAGATAATAAAATCTGTTATGTGTTGAAGTTAGAACTAGAAATGATTACAAGCAAAATAGAAAATCCAATTAAAGTCGGTGTTTTGGGTTTTGGAGGTTTGGGACAGGCAGCAGCCAGAATTTTAGCTTCCAAAGGAGAGATGACCTTAGTCGCAGCAGCAGATAAGAAAGGCTACGTTTGTGATTCTAGAGGAATTGATATTAACGCAGCTATTACTACTTATCATCAAAATAGCTCTGTGGGTTATTTAGAAAACGGTGGCAATTTAAGCAACAACAGTATTGCCGATCTGATCGCTCAAGCAGAAGTAGACGGGTACTTCTTAGCTTTACCTAACTTACCGAATACTTTTATGGCAGATGTAGCCCGAGAATTTATTAAGTCTGGTTGGCAGGGAGTCTTAGTAGATGCTCTCAAACGTACTAGTGCAGTGGAACAGCTGTTAGAATTGCAATCTGACTTGCAACAGGCAGGAATTACTTATCTAACTGGTTGCGGTGCGACTCCTGGCTTATTAACTGCTGCTGCTGCTGTGGCAGCCCAAAGTTTTGCAGAAATACATAGGGTTAAAATCGTCTTTGGGGTAGGTATTGCTAATTGGGAAGCCTATCGAGCTACAATCCGCGAAGATATCGCTCATATGCCTGAATATGATGTGGAAACAGCTAGAGCGATGACCGACGAAGAGGTAGCAGCATTGTTAGATCAAACTAACGGAATTATTTCTTTGGAGAATATGGAACACGCTGACGACATTATGCTGGAGTTGGCTGGTATTTGTAGTCGCGATCGCGTCACTGTGGGAGGTATAGTAGACACTCGCAACCCCAAAAAACCTTTGAGTACTAACGTCAAAATTACTGGACGTACTTTTGAAGGCAAAACGTCAACTCATACTTTCACCTTGGGGGATGAAACTAGTATGGCTGCTAATGTTTGTGGTCCTGCTTTTGGCTATTTGAAAGCAGGTATGGCGTTAAATCGTCGCGGTATTACTGGTTTGTTTACTGCTGCTGAAGTTATGCCCCAATTTGTTAAATAATTTCCTCAATAATAATTGAATTCAAGCGATCGTTACTTGTCAGGCGATCGCTCTTTTGTTTAAATATAACAATATCTACAAGGGTTATGATATAGAACTCTTAGTACATATTACCTACGAGTAATTAACCAAACCTATCCTCAAATTGGCTCTAAAACTTACTTTGAAAATCAGTAATTTTTCGGTATAAATGTAAGTATTAAAAAATATTTACATTTTATTATTAATTTACCGTGAAGCAAAATTTATATCCTGAAAAGTTACAAGTATCTTTAGATACATTTTTGCAAAAGATGCACCTCTTAAATAGAGCAGATAATCCTCCGTTAGTTTTAAAAATGGCTATGGGTTGGACAAACCAACAACCTTTACTGACTAAAAAGCTTTTGGAGTATATCTTGCAATCGGAAGCAAAAATTCATGCAGGAGAAGAAGGAGTAGCTATTGAAAAAATTATTAGGAATCGTTTATTAAAAGAATTCAAGCAAGACGAGCTTACTTTAAATATTAGAAAATCATTATATAAAAAAGATTTAGAAAATGTCCTAGAAATAACAGATGGCTTACTGCAGGATTGCGATCGCCTTTATCTTAAGAGAATTCAAAATAATTTGGGTTTAACAGACTCCCAGTGCAGGGCGATCGAAGATAGGTTAATAAGTTTAGAACGCTATTTGGCATTAGATGAAGATAGAAGAATTCTAGCCTATGAAAATAATATTAATAACTTGTCTGCCATTAGTAGTAATGAGGGAGAAAACAATAATTTTGCTGCACTAGAAATCAACCCCAAAGAACAACAGCTAAATAATCAAAAATGGCGCTCGGTAATATTAATTTTATTAACTCCTTTATTATTTTTCTCTTTTAGAAGTTTTACTTGGTTAAGACAAAATAGAGTAGTAGCTAACAACAACGTTAATCCAGAGCAACAAAAACTTTGCGTAGATTTAGCTAGCCGTCAATCTCCTAGAATGAGCTTGGGAGAGAAATTACTTACTAAAGAGTACGGTCAATTAAAACCTGCCAGTGTTATGGCTTCTCATGAAGGAATGGCTGCATTTGCTAGATGTGAATTTTCTCTGGCACAACAAAAATATCAGCAGTCTTTAGCTATCGAAAAAAACAATCCCGAAGCTTTAATCTATTACAACAACGCTAATGCGATCGCCCAGCCACACTTTAAAATAGCTGTTAGCATTCCTTTAGGTAGCAAACCAAGTATAGCCTGGGAAATTTTACGGGGTGTGGCTCAAGCACAGTCAGAAATCAACCGAGAAGGGGGAATTCGCAACCGTTCTTTATTGGTTCAAATAGTCAATGATGATAACAATCCTAACATAGTCGAACAAGTAGCCCAGCAATTATCTGCAGACCAAAATATTTTGGCAGTAGTGGGACATAACGATAGTAATTCTTCTTTGGCAGCGGGGAAAATCTACGAACGAGAAAAATTAGTGATGATTTCTCCTACCAGTACTTCTACCAAACTATCGGGAATGGGCAATCATGTCATGCGTACAATTCCTAGCGTTTCCGCCTTAGCTGAAAAATTAGCCAGTTATGCCGTATCCAATTCCTTGACCGATATTGCCATCTGTAGAGACTCTGAAGATTCTGCCAGTCGCTCCTTCTCTCAAGAATTTGGCGATCGCATTACAAGCAGTGGTGGCAGCGTTAAACCAATCGATTGTGACTTGGCAAAAGACGACCTAGAACCCGACTCAATTGTTGCTCGAGCCATAGCTGAAAATGCCGATGCTATTCTTTTAGCACCATCAGTTAACAAAATGAACCAAGCGATCGCCGTAGCTCGTTCTAACCGACAGCAACTACCCTTGCTAGGCAATCATTCTTTATACACGTATGAAACTATAGCAACTGGTCGAGAGGCAATTTCTGGGATGGTTATACCTTCTCCTTGGCTGGCAGATTTAGAACTTGAAGATAATTTTTCTCAAGCAGCAATGGACTATTGGGGAGGTAAAGTTAATTGGCGTACTGCCATGGCTCATGATGCGGTAGTAGTCATTGCTCAAGGATTGGAGGATGCGAACAACCGTTCTGAATTACAGGCTGTCTTGACTAAATCCGATTTTTCTGTGACTGGCGCAACGGGAAAGTTGAAATTTTCTCAAGGCGATCGTTTGGGTAAAATACAACTAGCCTATGTCAAAAAATCTCCCGCAGAAAACAAATATCAGTTTTCTCGCTTATAAGTAGATAGTTTTATTCAACTAGTAATAGTCTTGGCGATCGCCTTTTTTTGATGGTTATTCTTCTAGCAAGCGAGTAAATCGATCCCGCATACTTTGTAGTTTTTCTTCAGATTTAGGAACAGAGGCAACTCGAACATCAATTTCTAAAATATTTTCTAACCGAGTTGTTTTTTCCCAAACTTTAGTTTCTGTAGGAGACTCATTTTGATAGCGAAAAGATACTGTTTCTGAATTGACATCAAGAATTTCTACATTCTTGACCCAGCCGTTACTGCTTCTAACAAAAAGCCATACATCTGATTGACCGATTAGTTCTTCAAGCTTTCTTTCCATAAGATAGATCGACTCTCCATGAAATTTACAGTAGAACAATATTGCATCCACTATAAGGCATATTTTTCAATTTTGCATGGTTGTTTTTTGTGTTCTCTTAAATAACAAAAAGAAAGCACAAGAGTATTTTATACAACAAAATAAACTATTTATTTTGAAATAGTTTAATTGATATTTAAAGCCAAACATTATGACCCAAGGAGCAATTTATACACCTAATTACTTGTCTATTTGGTTTTGTGGAAAGCTTTATTCTAATTAATAAATGAGGAATAATTATTTGGGAAATTATTAATAATTATTCCTCAAGCAGATCTATTTAAACCCTTTTAAAGTAGTTTTAAATTTATAGACTTCGTACAATACCAGACTTCCTGCTACTCTTAAATTTAAAGAATCAGATTTGCCTACCAGATGGCGTAATTTATTACCAACTGACGAATTAATGCGATCGCATTTGGGGCAACCATACATACCGCCCAAGCGTAGAGATGAGAACGGATAATCGACTAACCGTGAAACGCCCGCTTTATCTTATCTCCAGACTGTTTGTAACTGAAACTCATTCCCCTGTAAGGTAAGTACCTAAGCAGAATTATTTATACATTTGGGTGACGGGGTGTCCTAAAGAATACCGCGACCCATAACGGGGTGACTAGGAGAGTAAATATTACCTACTAGATGGTGCTACCTACCCCTCACTATGAAATTAATTTTGCATTACTACTTAGAGTAGGCATTGCCCACTCTATAAAAAACCAAATATATGCCAACAGCAATGCAAATATAGAACGCGCTTCTTGATTCTTGTCACACGAATAAAATACAAATGGGATTAATTTAGGGGTGTAAACTCATCCCAGATAATCCCATGTACAAAAAAGTAATTCTTGCGATTTTATTTTTAGCTTCGTCTCCTAAACTGGCTATGGCTTCTGATTTTGAAGCCTATAAAGAGCAACAAATAACTAAGGCAAGAAAGTCTATTCAAGAAACTCGCTCAATGTGTCTTGGCTCTGAAGTTAGAGAGCCTGGATATGAACTGGGTAGAGCTTTGTGTGTTGATTTTATGCAAAATCATGCAAAATTAATGTCAAATCTCTATAAATCCCGTAATATGTTGGCTTTGTCTGATGCTCATTTAAAAATAATCCGAGCTACTCGTAATGTAAGAATGACAATTCATAGCGATCGTATGACTGTGCTTGCAGATAGCTTTAAAGACAGTGATCCAGAGTTATATGAATCTTTGCGGAATATTCGCTAATTTGTGACCAGCTACTCAGGCGATTTATTTGGGTTCGATTCCCGAAGTAGCTATGGCGTGTCTAAGACCGACTTCGACGGTCATTATCGAAGTTAGACCGAGCGCAATCATTCCCGATTGGATTGCGTTGATGCCAAGGGTGACAGCCTGGAAAGACAGGTAATAGAAGTGGGATTACCAGACGTGGGGGTCGTTAGAAAGGGTATTCAATCCCAAGACTCATCCCGCTTTTAAGCTACCGAACGAGGGCGGTAATCGGTTTTTGCCGATCCGACCTCGTATTTGGTGGTGTCAAATAATTAACTCGTAACCAATAACTCGTAACTCGTAACTCGTAACCG
>NZ_JBZNBU010000205.1:0-1328 GCF_058530065.1 Waterburya sp.
ATGGAGGTTTACGAACCAGGTTCGGTAGAATTTCTGACTGAAGCTACTCGTAGGGCATTAACGAATACCAACCAAGGAAGGATTTTAATTAGCGATCGCACTGAAGGGGCGTATTTTAGCGATACTGTAACCTGGGAAAAAGATTTTAATCTTGATTCAGATGCTTATCAGGGAGTTCGCTCCTTTGAGATGGAGGCAGGAGACGAACTGGCTTTTATGTTAGTTCAGCACACTACAGTACAAAATATCTACCAACATCCCTATAGTACTTCTCAATGGGGTAAAAAAGTTCTCTTTTCCACCGATACCAATCAGGTAGCAGAAGTAGATAATAACGGTACTTTGGCTTTTGAAGATATCGTTGTTGGTTCTGGTAATTCAGACTACGATTACAATGATTTTATTTTTCAAGTAAAAGGTTTAGAAAGCAATAATACCGTCAGTTTTGATGAAGTAGTTAACCCTAATCGAGATTGGCGCAACACGGGAACGGGAGTAAATTTGCTAGCTTATGCCAATCGTACTTCTTTTAATGAGGGTGTATTTGAAGTTGGGGAAACTGGCGAAGTAACCTTTGACTATCTTTATGATGGCGGTTGGTTTCAAGGGGAATTAGCTGTCTTTAGCCTCGCAGGAATGGATATCTACGAACCAGGTTCGGATGCTTTCATTGCTGAGGCTACTCGTAGGGCATTAACCAACTCCGAACAGGGTTATATTTTAGCCAAAGATCGCACTGAAGGGGCGCGTTTTACCAAAAAAATGGACTGGGAAAATAACTTCAATCTCGATCCTGGTAGTTATCAAGGAGTAAAAACCTTCACCATGAACCCAGGGGAGAAATTTGCCTTTATGTTAGTGCAGCACACCACAGTTTCGGAAATTACCGATCCTAATAAAATTGGACAGTGGGGCAAAATGCCAATCTTCTCTACTCCTGAAGCCAATCCCGAATATGCCGAGGAAGGTTTGATGGTAGATGTAGATGGTAACGGTACCTATGCTTTTGAAGATGTTTTGGTTAATGGCGATCGCGACTATAATGATTTTGTCTTTCAAATTAAAGGTGCTAAGGGAGCAGTTTCCTCGATAGATTTCTATTCCAACAGCGATCGCGACTGGCGCGATACAACCGTAGGTCAAGAAATTTTAGAATATAGCAATCGAGCCTTATTTGATAAAGGAGTATTCCAGGTAAAAGAGTCGGGGGAAGTAATTATTGATTTTCTCTACGATGGTGGCTATTACGAAGGGGCGGAAGTAGGTATTTTTAGCCTCAATGGTATGGATATCTACGAAATAGGTTCAAATGCTTTTATTGAAGAGGC